>JAITIH010000100.1 GCA_031279525.1 Deltaproteobacteria bacterium
CGCTTCTCCTCTAGGCTCCTTAAGCTAGCTTTTTTGGGATCCCCCGCTCCCATCGAGTCGATCAAGGCGATTTCCGTAGCCAAACTCATCGGCGGAGCCCATCGGGGCCTAAGGTCGTCGGCGAGCGTTAAAACGGCTTGGCTTAAGCCCATTTATAAGGACGGCCACTGGTACCTGAAGGTGGAGGCCGAGGCGACGGCCACGGTCGAGGCCCGCGCGGAGGTCAAGGCTGGCGGCCAAACTTTTTACTGCCAAACGACGTTCCCGCTTTACGCCTTCGGTTTGTCGAAGCCTAAGGCCGAAGGAATCGTTAACGACTTTATGTGGCCTTATATAATCGTCAAAAATCAAAAAGGCCCCTTCTTTACGCCGCAAGTCGGGGTCAAATTATCGTTCCAACTGGAAAACCTAAATCTAGGCCAGCCAGAAAAGCCAAACCCAAAAAAGCCCCAACCCCGAGCTGGTGGCCAGACGGAAGCCAGCTCGGACAATCGGCCTCTAAGCCAGGCGGGCGACCAGACGGAGGCCAGCTCGGACAATCGGCCTTTTAGCCAGGCGGAAGATTTAGCGGGAAAGCCGACCCTCCGCCTAACGGAAAAAGGCCTTAACTTAGGCCCGAAAATCCTGGCCTTCGACCAAGGCCAAACGTTGGCCGTGGCCTCGGACGAAACAGGCTCTTTCGATTTGCTCCTGTCGGCCGACCCGGCCCTAAAATACCTAGGTCCTATCGGCGGGAAGGAAATCGTCCTCGCCGCGGATCTTGGGGATAGCCTCGTAAGCTTTACATTTCGGGCCGGGCGCCAGCAGATCCCCAAATCCCATCGTAAAGAGGCGTTGGCCATTTTAGCCTTAACCACGGCCGCGACCGGCGGCCTTACGGCCTTCTTCAGAAAGCGCGACGATGGATATCTTGTCTAAACCTTGGCGGTTGGCCCGCCTTATGACCCAGCACTTAAGCTTCGTCGTCTTAACTTACGGTGGGCGGCTTGGAATTAACCTGGGCAACGGCGTCCCGTGCCTGTCTTGCCCTTACGTCCCGACCTGCGGCGGGGTCTGTTACCTGCGCTTTCTCCAAAACCCCCTTGGAGGACTGGCCCTGCCTTGGCCCTTGGTTTTCACCCAAAGGGGCCTGGTCGCCTTGGGGGTCTTCATATCGTTTTTACTTTTGGTGGCTATCTTTGGGCAGAGCTGGTGCGGCTGGCTCTGCCCTTTTGGACTACTTCAGGATTGGATCTCTAGCCTTCGCCGGAAACTGGGGATCCGAGAGGCCGCGTTTTCCAAAAAGGCGACTAGGGCTCTTAAATTTTTTAAATATTTCCTCTTGGCCTATCTTCTAAGCGCCCCCATCCTGATCGTGAAAAGAATTTTGCCCGCGGACCTATCGCCGCCTTTTTGCTCGATTTGCCCGGCCAAGATCCTCATGCCTTTATTCGCCGGCGACGCCACCTGGCTTTCTTTGGATTTTACCAACGACTTTCTCTTAGTCGCGAGCGTTTTGTTGTTGGTCCTTACCGGCTTAACTTTAGTCGGGGCCTTTTATAAAGAGAGAATGTTTTGCCTGATTTGCCCCATGTCGGCCTTGATTGGCTTTTTTAAGTTTTTGGCCATTTTTCGCCTGACCAAAGAGCCTTTAGCTTGCCAGGGCTGCGGCACTTGCCGGCGAGTCTGTCCGGTGGATCTCGACGCCTCCTATCAAAACCGCGACCGTCCCCGGGTCCAAGTTAGCGGCTGCCAGGGCTGCTTTACCTGCGCCGAGTCGTGCGCCGCCGATGGGACGCTTTCGGTGAAATTCGGGCCGCTGACCTTGTTTAAGTCGTCTAGAAAGCGCTCCGTCCAGTGATTTTTAGCCATTTTAGCGGGCCGGCCATCCCGACCGGGCCAAAGTTCGTTTTTTTGGTTTTTGACTTTGCCCTTAAACGATCCAAGAGCCGCATATGGAAGAAGGCCTAACTTTCGCCCTAAAGGACGCCCAAAAGGACGCCCAAAAGGACGGCCCTAAGGACGGCCCTAAGGACGGCCTAAAGCCTTCGCGAGAAGAGATCTTAAGGCAAAAAAATCTCCAGCGTTTTAAGGCCGAGGCCCTGGCCGAGTCGCGGCGTCTAAGGGCCAGATCCGACTACCGCCCAGAGTTTGACCGTTTTTTACGACTTTTGGAGGCCGGCCCTTTGGCCTTCGCCGAAAGGCCCGGAGGTCGGCCGGTCATGGCTTTACTGTGTCTTCAGGCCCCATTGGAGCTATTTCACGCTCATGGGTTTCAGCCTTATCGGCTTTTTGGGGGGAGTCTGGCCGCCGAAAGGCTGGCCGCGCCCTACGCTCCGGCCACGGCTTGCCCCATGATCAAATCGGCTTTGGGGTCGCTAGCTTTGTTAAAGGGCGACGGGCCCCAATTGGGGCTCGCCGGGCTTATCGCGCCCACCACCTGCGACTGGATCGTTAAGTTTCCCGAGCCGCTTAGGGCTATGGGCCTTAACGTGGGCCCAGTTATGGCCTTGGACCTCCCGCACGGCCAAACTAGGGACTTGGGTCAAAAAAAGTGGCTAAAAGAGGTCTATGGCCTCAACTCGTTTTTAGCCGAGCGGTCGGGGGCGAAAATCGCCCGCCAAGATCTTCTTAGGTCGATAAATGTTTACCGCGCGGCCAACCGGGCTTTTTCTCGGCTAATTGAGCTAAAACGCCAAGGCCGCTTAGCCCAGATTTGGTTCGGGGTCTTGGCGGGCTCTTTTTTTGGCGAGGAAGCCGAAAGCTGGGTTAAGGCCATCGAGGAACTTTTGCCCTTATTGGCCGAGGCGCGGATTTCTAAGGCCAAGGCCGCGGTCTATTTGACCGGCTCGCCGATCTTTTTCCCGAATTTTAAGGTTTTGCGGCTGATCGACGAAGCCGGGCTTACGGTTGTCAAAGACGACCTCTGCTCCATGGAAAGGCTCTTAACCGGACCGGTCCACTACGGCGACCCCTCCATGGCCGGGCTCATGGAGGCCCTGGCCCAAAGATACCAGCAGGGCTGCCAGTGCCCGACCTGTTTCGACGCTGACCGCCGGGTCGGCAACTTGGCGTTTGGCCATAAAAATAACCTCTTCCAAGGCCTAATCCACCACGCCTTAAAGGGCTGCCACCCTTTTAGCCTGGAGAGCCTAACCTTGGAAAGGGCTCTAACGCTTAAGGGCTTAAAGTTTCTCCGCTTAGAGACCGACCATTCTCCCGAGGACTCTGGCCCGCTCCTAACAAGGCTGGAAGCCTTCCGGAGCGGCTTGGCCGCATTTGGCTAAGCTTATGGCCATTTTGGCCGGCTAGACCGCCTTAGGGGCCAGAAATAAGGAACGACCCCCATGGACGCCATATATTTAGACTATCACCGCGCTTATTTTTGGCGGGCCATGTGCATGGCGGCCGCCCTCCACCTGTCGGCCTTGGCCGTCATGCTCCTGCCGGCCATCCCCAAGGCCCCCATCGCCGTTTTGGCGGTCATGGATTTCGCCCATTACGATCCATTAGGCGGCGAGCCTGGCCCTCTCGCCCCGCCGCCCGAGCCCGAGCCCGAGCCGGAACCGGAAATCCCCGACGAGCCGCCGCCTCAGCTTTTGGAAAGCGTGGCCGAAAAGGCCGAAGTCGCTCCGCCGCCGCCGGAAATTAAGGAAAAGCCTAAAGAAAAGCCCAAGAAAAAACCTAAACCGCCTAAAGCCGAGGTCGCTCAAGGGGCCGCCGGCGAGGGCCTGGAAGGGGCCGGACCGCCGGGCCCCGGCCAGGGCGGGGTTGGCGGGGGCGTTGGCCGGGGCAACCCTAGCGCCCTCGCCGCTTACCAGGCCAAAATTAGAACCAGACTGGAAAAGAATAAAAAATACCCGCCCCAGGCCCGCCAAAACCGGGTCGAGGGGATCGTCATGGCCCGCTTCACCATTAACAAGGAGGGCCAAGTGGTCGGCGGTCAGATCGTCAAAAGCTCCGGCCATAACGTCTTGGACGACGAGGTTTTGGGCCTATTGCGGCGGGTAAACCCTTTTCCCCCAATCCCCAAGGAGCTTGGCGACAAACCTTTGACCATTACCGCCCCTATCCAATTTAAGGTTAGGTAGGCTTTTCGTTGGTTTAATTTTTTCGCTTTTACGCAGAGAGGCTGGGGCCCAGCGACCGCCTTTTGGCCGGCGCCTTTCGGCCAAGCTTAAGGGCCTAAATTTCGGTTGGAAAGCCATGCCGCCGAAAGCCTCAATGGCCTTTTTAACTAAAATTTTTTAGCCTTATGCATGTGGGAGGCTTTGGCTTAGCCAGGGGAAGTTCGCCCTTTTATAACCTCGCCGCCTTCGCGACGGCGGGATCGCTTTTAGGAGCCTTTCATGCGCAAAACTTTCCACTTCATCGCCCCGATTTTGGCGGCCTTTCTGGCCTGGGCCGTCCCAGCGGCGGCCCAAACCCCGATCTCAACGACTCGTTAGGCCCGGACGCCATCCGAATGGACGTCATCTCGGTCACCGCGACCAGGGTGACCAGGGATCTAAGGGAAATCCCGCTGTCCGTCTCGGTCATTGGGGAGGCGCAAATCGCCGAGGACCCCAAGACGGACGTGGGCGACTACTTAAGGGACGCGCCTGGGCTCCAGGTCGGCCAAAGCGTCTACGGTCAGCGACAGTTCAGCGTCCGCGGCCACGGGTCCGAGCGGACCATGATCCTGATCGACGGGGTCCGCCAGAAATTTCTAAGCGCGCTGTTAACCGAGGAAGCCGGGGGAATTAACCTCGACCCCGCGGATATTGAGAGGATCGAGGCCTTAAAGGCCCGGCCTCGGCCGACGCCATTGGCGGGGCGATCAACGTCGTGACCAAAAAGGGCGGCGGAAAGCCGATTGGCCTTAACGCCGGGGCGATCTACGATGGCTCAAACCACGGCTGGACGCCTAGGCTTTCCCTTTACGGCGAAAAAAGCGGCTTTTACTTTCGAGTCTCGGCCGCGACCTTAAACGCTAAAGACTTAAAGCCGCCCAAGTCCCAAAAATACTACCACACGGCCCACCGGCGCCAGTACCACTCAACCAAGCTCGGCTACCAGTGGGACGGCGGGGACCTCGATCTGGCCCTTTCGAGCTACCGGGGCAAGAGGGAAATCG
>JAITIH010000106.1 GCA_031279525.1 Deltaproteobacteria bacterium
TAGCGGGCGATGTTGGGTATCTCGTAACCAAAGTCGACGTCGCCGGTCTCCTCAAAAATCTTGATCTTATCATCCGGGGCGATCTCGTAGAGCATCTTCTTCAGCTCGGTGTTCTCCAAGACCTTATACTTAACTTTCTCAATTCGCCCTTTTAAGCGGATCAAAGGCTGGCTGCCCGAAACCAGATGCAGGTCCGAGCCGCCAACCTCATGCATGAATTTGAAAAAAGCGTCCAGTAAGGCCAATCGATTTCTCCTGTCGACGCGCCAAAAAGCGAGCGAGGCCAAAGCGAGCCGTGTTTGGCTTTTACTTTTTTTGGGCTTTAGCCCAGCTATCCTTTAGGGAGACCACGCGGTTAAAAATCAAAGGGGTCGAGCCGGTCGCGGCCTTTTCCAGATGGAAATAGCCTAACCGCTCGAACTGGAAGGTCTCCCCGGCCTGAGCCGCGGCCAGGGCTGGCTCTAAGCGGCAATTGGGCCGCTCCACCAAAGACTTGGGGTTAATCTCCTTTTCCAAGTCGCCGGTGGGCCGGGCCGTCGAAAAAAGGCGGTCGTAGAGGCGGGCCAAGGCCGGGACGGATAGGCCCGCCGGAACCCAGTGGAGGATGGCCGGCCGCCGCTTACCTTGGGCCGGCCCCTGGGGCTCAAGGCTGTGGGAGCAAATGAGCTCGACCGGCTCCCCGTCGGGCCCTAACTTGGCCTCCTCGCAACGGACGTAGCGAGACCACCTAAGGCGGGCCTCCCGGCCCGGGGCCAGCCGGAAAAAGCCCGGCGGCGGGTCAAGGCTAAAGTCTTCTCTTTCTATGTAGATCTCTTTAGTCATTTTAAGTTCCCTATAGCCCATTCGCTCGGGTTCGTCCGGGAAATAGGGGGCCATAATGGTCTCGACCTCCCCTTGGGGCCAGTCTTTAAGGACCACCTTTAAGGGGTCTAAGACGGCCATAGCCCTTTTGACCTTGGGGTTAAGGTCGTCGCGAATGGCTTTTTCCAGCCACTCCAGCTCGATCCAGCTGTCCTTCTTGGCCACCCCGATGCGGTCGCAGAAGAGGCGAATGGCCTCGGGCGGCACGCCCCGCCGCCTTAGGGCGGCCAGGGTGGGAAGGCGCGGGTCGTCCCAGCCGTCGACGTATTTATCCTTGACCAGCTGTAAAAGCTTCCTTTTGCTCATCAAGGTGCCTTCTAAGTTAAGGCGCGCGAACTCAATCTGGCGTGGCCTCGGCTCGGGCCAGTCGAGCTTTTCTAGGACCCAGTCGTACAAGGGCCGGTGGTCCTCGAACTCCATGGTGCAGATGGAAAAGGTCACCCCCTCAATGGCGTCGGAGATACAGTGGGCGTAGTCGTACATGGGGTAAATGAGCCACTGGTCGCCAGTGCGATGGTGGGTGGCCCGGCGGATCCGGAATAGAGCCGGATCGCGCATGTTTAGATTGGGGGAGGCCATGTCGATTTTGGCCCGCAAAAACTTCTCCCCCTCGCGGAACTCGCCGGCCCGCATTTTCCGAAAGAGCTCTAAGTTTTCCTCCATGGGCCGATCCCGATAGGGGCTGTCCCGGCCAGGCTCGGTCAAGGTGCCCCGGTACTCGCGGACCTTTTCCGGGCTAAGCTCGCAGACGTAAGCGTGGCCCCTTTTAATGAGCTCTTCGGCGCACTCGTAAAGCTTTTCGAAATAGTCGGACGCGTAGTAACTGCGGTCGCCCCAATCGAAGCCTAACCAACGCACGTCCTCCTGAATGGAACCGACGTACTCCACGTCCTCTTTGACCGGGTTGGTGTCGTCGAAACGGAGGTTACAGTGGCCGCCGTAGTCGCGGGCCAGGCCAAAATTGAGGCAAACGCTTTTGGCGTGGCCTATGTGGAGATAGCCGTTCGGCTCAGGGGGAAACCTGGTCACCACCTGGCTATATCGCCCGCTGGCCAGATCTTCGTCCACAAAAGCTCGGATAAAATTGTTGATTCTCTCTTCGCTCATATTTTTAAAAAAAACGTGAATTCCCTGAAAATTCCGGCACATCGTAAATATCAGGACATTATACTGTCATTTGTCTTGACAGGCAAGACCCAATTTATAGGCTTCGCGCCTATGGCCTTCTAGCTACGAGTCGCCAATTCGTGGGAACCGTTTTTACCTCCCCGCCCATATAGGGCGCGCGCCTTTGGCGCAAAATTCGTCCACTCAGGCGAAAATCAATAAATTCAGTAAGTTAACTTTAAAATTAAACCCTTTTTTCCCGGCCAAGTTTTGCGTTTTCGTCAACTAATTAAATAACGACGGCCTAAACTTATCGATCTTGAAACTTTTTGGCCCGCCCTTGGGGGGCTTTATAAGGCCTATCGAAAAAAATCTCGCCTCAGGGCCAAAAGGAGCGGCTCAACCCGGCCGAACCTTAAGGCCAGCTCAGCCAAACCATAAAAATATCTCTATCTTTTCAATCAAGCCTAGTTTTATCCCAAATCAACGCTTTTATCAAGCCAAAGCGACCGGGATCAAGGCCCTTAGGTTAACCCCTAAGCCAGATTTGGTTGGCCAAAAACCCAAAAACGTTTTAGATCGACCAGACTTAAGGATCGGTCGGCCAAAAAGCCAAAGGCGACGCGGCCAATGGCCAAAGGGGCGATTCGCCTAAGGGCCTTTCGCCGGCTAAAGGCTTTAACGCGGCGGCGCCCAGGCGGTCAAAAAACCGGCCTAAGGGCGCTCATAGCTTACCTTAATCGCTCGCCTTTAGCGAACTCCCCGCTAAAAAGGCCTCGACGAAAACGCCGCTCTTAGCCTCGCTAGCCCTTAGGCGAGGCGACGGACTCCGGCTAAGCCTGGCTGTTGCGTTTTCCCTAAAAAATATATAATTTAGTTAATTTTCAGCGTTCCTGTGAATTATATTCGTTAGGCGACCTTTAGATTAATTAAAAATAAGAAAAGTCCTAAGCCAGCTAAAAAATCCCCTGGGCCTTGCCCCTTGGCCCCAAACCCCTGGGCCTCGACTGACCTAACCCCGCTAACCTAGCCTGGCCTAACGCCGCTAACTTAGCCCTAAGGCTAGCCTTTAAGCCTAAAGCGCCTCAATCGGGATGGGGACGCGGGGAAATTTTTTTAAGGGCTTAAGGCTTACGAGTTCGGGCGCGGCTTACGGCGGGGCCGCGGGCTTTTGGCTCGCAATCCCTCTTTAGGGGGACTTGGCCTTTTTAGGCGGGTCATAATTCGGCCAGCGAGGGAATGGCCGGTTTTGGCCTTGTTCGCCAAAAGGGCTGGCCTTAGAGGGTAATGGGCGAGCCTCAGGGAGGGGGTTAACCATAAGGGGCGGCTTTTGGCTCAAAGGGCTCTTTTCGCTCCTAAGGGCGGCTTTTGGCCCTAAACCATCTCCTAAAGCCGATGGCCCTTAGCCCGCCTTAGAGGCGCTTAAGGCCTTAGGCCGCTGGCCGGCCCCTTTGGCCGTAAGGCCCTAACTTTTTGGGACTTTTTCCTAAGCCAAAACGGGCGCTCGCCGCTAAGGGGCCTTGAGCTTGACCTAAATAACTCTAGAGAGTTTTAAGCCAAGGCTCAAATTTACTATTAAAATCAGGATATTATTCTTCTTAAGTCCGATCCGCCAGAGACGACTTGAAAAATGCTCAAAGTGGACTATGATCGGTAAAAGCCCCGAAAGCCGCTAGAGCCGGAGCCTCGCTAG
>JAITIH010000115.1 GCA_031279525.1 Deltaproteobacteria bacterium
CTAGCGACGCCGCCTTCTTTTTTTCTCCCCAAGGCGGCCCTTTAGGGCCGAGCTTATGGGGAGCTCTTTCCACGCCCATCGAATATTTGGGGAACCGCCTTCCCTGGCGTTGGCCGCAATTTAGGCCCTCTTTAATCTTTTCCGCTTAGGCCTGCCCTAAAGGCCAGGCGCCCTTTGGAGCCAGGGGCCTTCGCTCGCGAAGGCCCCTGGCCGCTTGGCCGCCAAGATCCCTCGCCGTCTGGCCCTCGCCGTCTGGCCCTCGCCGCCTGGTCCTTGATCCGCCGGCCGATTGGCCTTTGAGCCGCCTGGCCGATTGACGGTCTACGAACGCCTTAAGGCCGTGGCCAAAAAGCCGCCCCCTATGCCGGCTCTAGCCGCTATGGCCCTTTACGCCCTTTACGGTTACCTTTTTTTTGCCTATTATGTATATATAGAACGCCTTATTTGGCCGACGGTTTTTTGGGCCTTTATAGGGCCTATTTATCGACGCCCCCAAGGGTCTTTTGGGCCTAGCCCTCGCTCCGGCGGGCTCCCCGTTTGACGATCCATTCTCGAAAGGCCATCCCCCTTATTTAAGGGGCGCCGGCGATTTTTGGATTTTCGCCACCGCGCCGGCGAATTTCCTAAGGCGGCCTAAGGGTCTTCCGTTTTTTCTCGGCCCGCTTTCGCGGCGGCGAGGCCCTTTTGCCCCGCTTTCGAGACCATAAGCCCTTTGGCTTTGGCTTTTGGCCCATTTCCAAAAAGGGCCAGCCGACCCCGATGGCGGGCTTTTTGGCGAGCGGCCTCTTTATTTTCCGTATTTTCCGCGCCCCGATCCCCTTCGGAATATTGTTTTGAAAAAAAATCCGTTGTAAAATGATAGAGCTTCCCTAATTTTGTTTCTTTTTAATAGTTTATTTTTATATTATATTAGTTCCTATTTTTAGGGATCTATGCGCTATTTTTTTAATCTATTAAAATAGATATATCTTTTTTTCCGGCCCCGCTGGCCTAAGCGGTTAAGGGTTCGCCCGCCTTCGTTAGGCTCGCGTCCCAGGTCGCCAGACCCTTTTGTCGAGATCTCTTAAGGCCAATGGTCCTCGCCACCAGGGCTAAGGACCTTGAGCCCGGCGCCTAAAAAAGCCTTTTGGGGGGCAATCTCCCCACCATAGACGCGGTCAGGAGGACGATGACTAAAACCAAAACTTTAATAGCCGGAGGGGCCGGGTACCTGGGCCTGACCCTGGCCCGAGAACTAATCGAATCGGGCCGGCGCGTTACGGTTTTAGACAACCTCCTCCATGGCCCCCAGCCGGCCTTAGCCGAGCTCGACTTAGAGTTCGTGGAAGGGGACGTTCGGGACATTGGCTTAGTTGGCCGGACCCTAAAAGGCCACGGCGAGGCGATTTTATTGGCCGCCTTGGTCGGCGAGCCCCTCTGCGACCAACGGCCCGACGAGGCGGTGGCCGTCAACTACTTGGCCGCGGCCAACTTCGCCCGCTCAGCCCAAGAAATGGGGGTGAAAAGGCTAATTTTCGCCTCCACCGACTCTTGTTACGGGGCCCGGGAAAACGAAAAGTTAACTGAGCTTTCCCCCTTGGCTCCCATTTCCCTGTACGCCAGAGCCAAAGCCAAGGCCGAGGCGGCCATTTTAAGCCTGGCCCCCGACCCTAATTTTCACCCGACCGTCTTGCGCATGGCCACCATTTACGGGCTGGCCAAAAGGATGCGTTTCGATTTGGCCGTCAACCTGCTGGCCCGAGAGGCCACCTTAAAGGGCCGGATCAAAATCTTCTCCGGCGAGCAGTGGCGGCCCCTGGTCCACGCGGCCGACGCGGCCGCGGCTTACCGGCTAGCCTTGGAGGCCCCCTTGGAGCTGGTCTCCGGGCAAATCTTTAACGTAGGCTCGAACGAGCAAAACGTCCAGTTCCGGGATTTGGGGGCCCTTTTGGCCGCGACCATCCCCGGGACGGTCGTGGAGACCGGTCCTGAGCCCCAGGACTTAAGGGATTACTGGGTTTCGTTCGATAAGATAAAAAAGGCTTTGGATTTTTCGCCCCGCTTTTCCGTGGCGGACGGCCTTTTGGAGATCCATCGGGCCCTTTTGGCCGGGAGCCTGCCCGATCCCTACTCGGCCCGCTACCTAAACGCCGGAGGTCGATGAGCTTGCCGTCTAAAGAGAAGCCGCCTTTAGAGCCCCTTTTGGAGCATATGCCCTTCGCCCCGCCCGCCGTCGGCCCGGAAGAGCTAAGCGAGTTAGAGGAAACCCTCTTGTCCGGTTGGCTGACCCGGGGGCCTAAAAGCGAGATCTTCGAGGCCGAGATGGCCAGCTACTTAGGAGCCGTAGGGGCTTTGGCCGTCTCCTCTTGCACGGCCGCCCTCCACCTGGCCTTGGCCGCCTTGGAAGTCCGGCCAGGCCAGGGGGTAATCACCACGCCCTTGACCTTCCCTAGCACGGCCCACGCCATCGTCTACCAAAGGGCCCTGCCCATTTTGGTCGACGTCGACCCCCAGACGGGCTGCCTGGACCCGGCTTTGGTTAGAGAGTTTTTGGCCGAGGAGTGCCGGACCGGCCCCGGCGGCCAACCGGTCCACAAAAAAACCGGGACGACCGTCGTGGCCGTCATGCCGGTCCACTACGGCGGCCACCCGGCCGATCTGCCGGCTTTTTGGGAATTGGCCCAAGAACGCAACCTAGCCGTGGTCGAGGACGCGGCCCACGCCTTAGGGACGCGCCTAAACGGCCATCTCATTGGCCACCCTAAGCTAAGACCGGCCGAGGCCCCTTCAGGTTTTACGGCTTTTTCCTTTTACGCCACCAAGAACCTCACCACCGGGGAAGGCGGGCTGCTTTTAGCCTCAGACCCGGCGGCCATAGAACGGGCCCGAGCCCTTTCGGCCTACGGCATTTCCGACGGCCGCAGGATCTGGGGCCGCTACGCCAAAAAGGGCTCTTGGGCCTACGACGTGGTCGAGCTGGGCTATAAGTACAATTTTACCGACCTCCAGGCGGCCTTGGGTTTGGCCCAGCTCAAAAAGCTGCCCGGCTTTTTGGCCGACCGGCGGCTTAGGGCCATGGCCTGGCGCGCGGCCCTGGCCCCTTTGGGGGACTTGGTCGAGCTCCCCGAGGAAAAGCCCGGAGCCGAGTCGTCCTGGCATCTGTTCCCTTTGCGGCTGCGCTTGGAGCGCCTTTCGGTGGGCCGCGACGAAATAATCGAAAGGCTAAAGGAGCTCAACGTCGGGGTCAGCGTCATGTTCACGCCCCTTCACTACCATACTTACTACCGCCATGCCCTTGGCTACCCTAAAGGGTCGTTTCCCTTGGCCGAAAAATTTTTCGCCCAAGAAAT
>JAITIH010000181.1 GCA_031279525.1 Deltaproteobacteria bacterium
CCAGGACTTCGACCTGGACGCCTCGGCTTTCATGCTGAAGGACGACGGCAAAGTAAGAGGCGGGAACGATTTCATTTTTTACAACAATTTGAAGAGCCCAGACGGAGCCGTCGAGCACACCGGCGACAATAAAACCGGAGCCGGCGAGGGCGACGACGAGGCCATTAAAATTAACCTGCCCTTGGTGCCGAACGATTTGCAAAAAATTTCCATCACGGTCACCATTCACGAGGCGGACATCCGGAAACAAAATTTCGGCATGGTCTCCAACGCTTTCATCCGGATCGTCAACCTGTCCGACGACAAAGAGATCGCCCGGTTTGACCTGTCGGAGGACATGAGCACGGAAACCGCCATGATTTTCGGCGAGATTTACCGGCATTCCGGCGAGTGGAAATTCAAGGCCATTGGCCAAGGGTTTTCCGGCGGCCTCGCCGCTTTGGCCAAGAGCTTTGGCGTGGACGTTTGATCTTTAGTCGCCTCTCCCCGCTCTTTTTTGGCCTTAGGCCAATTTCGACTCGCCTTTTTTGGCTCAGCCAATTATCTTTATGGTAATTGGCTGATTTTTTTCCCCAAGGCTCCTAAGCCGGCGTTTTTTCGTAAATCGCCTTTTTTTGGCCTTAAGTCGACCGGCATAGCCTTTTTTTCGTGGCCGTTCGGCGGCCCCTTGGGGCTTTTTTGGCCGGCTTTAGGGCCTAGTTTTTTAGCCTTAGCCGAAAATTCCCGCGATTTTTTTCCCTAAAGCCTACGGCCGCCCCGCCCCTTTTTCCCTAGCGACGGTCGCCTTAGGCCCCGGCGTTCCAGGCCATGGGGTCTCACCCTTTATTCGTCGGTCGCGACTTTCTAGCCCCGCCGACTAGATCGCCCTTCGCCAAGGCCTGGCTCTTTCGCCTGAATTTTATTAACAATAAAGTTCCAGGCGGAACTCTCGCAAGATGAATCAAAAAGTTATATAATAAGGGCCATGGAAAGACTCGCTTAGCGACTTTCGCGTTTTTTTGGGCCCTTGTCTTAAGGCCAGCGGGCGGCGGCGGCCCGCGGCGGCCGAGAAAAGGCCGCTTACGGGCCAAGGCCAGGGCGGGCCCTCCTTTGGCCTTGGCCGGCCAAAGGCGACGCGACGACCCCGCGGCGGGCAATGGACCCCTCGCCTTTTGGCCAGGGGAGTTTCGCCGCAGAGTAGAAAGAGGTGTTTATTATGGCAAGCGTAAACAAAGCCATCTTGATTGGGCGCCTGGGCCAAGACCCTGAAATGCGACGCACCCAAACCGGCAAGAACGTCACTAACTTTTCAATGGCCACGTCCGAACGCTGGAACAACGAAGAACGCGTGGAATGGCATAAAATCGTCTTATTCGAGCGCCTGGCCGAGGTGGCTAAGGAGTACCTGCGCAAAGGCAGCCAAGTCTACATTGAGGGGCGGATCCAGACTAGGGCCTGGGAAGACCAAAAAGGGAACAAAAGGACCACCACCGAAATAGTGGGCCAGAACATGGTCTTACTCACCCCAAAATCGGAGTCCTCCGGCTATCAAAACTACGCCGCCCGCGACGGGGGCCTGCCTAAGGACGAGGCGCCGGCTTTTTCCCAGGCCCAGGTTCCGGCGGCCCAGACCCCGCCGCCTCAGGCTCAGCAGCCCCAGGCCCCGCCGCCCCAGGCTCAGCAGCCCCAGGCTCAGCCGCCCCAGGCCCCGCCGCCCCAGGCTAAAGTCGCCGAGCCTTCAGCGGTCGAGGAATATCCCCTGGACGACCTGCCCTTGCCCACCGACGGCGATCTGCCCTTTTAGCCTGGCGCTAGCCGCCGGCCGGGGGTTTTGGCCTCATTCCCCCGGCCCCGGCCCTGGCCTCGCCCTTCCGACCTCGCGTCTAGATCCCTCCAGCGACTTCGCTCCCAGGCCCCTTTCCAGCGACCTATTTTTTCCGGCGACGTTTAGGCCTTTCCATTTCCCGCGGCCAGCGTCCAGCTCAAAGCTTTCCTTTGCCCGGATCCTAGCCTCAGTCTAGCGACCTAAGATCCCCTTCCTCGCCTAGTTCCTCGCGTTTCCTTGGGCTTAGCCTTGGACATTTCTCAGGCCGCCGCGATCTCCGGCCGCGTTCCATCGACTCGTCTCCTGGCCGCGTTTAGGGGGCTTTTGGAAAGCCTCTTCCCCAAAAAATTAGCCTTGCCGGCCTAATAGCTTGAAATCAATCAATAAAGTCGTTATCTAACCTTCTGTTCCCTTTAACCTGCCGCGGAGGGAAACCGCGGCTAGGGCCTGGGACGGTCCGCCGCGAGGCTGGCGACCAAAGGGCGAAAATTATGGGGCGAACGGACAAAGGCCGAAGACTTTTGACCCAGGCGACGGCGGGACAAAGACTTAAGGGACGGGCGACCAAGGGCTGGGAGCCGGGGGACGGGGAGCCAGAGAGAGGGCCAAAGGGAGGGCCAGAGAGAGGGCCAGGGGCGGGCCAGCCTAAAAAGGGGGGGCCAAAGTTTGGCGGGGAAAAAAGACGGAGGCGGGAAAGCGCCGCCCGCCTCAGCGCCTTTATAAAAGCCGAACTTAAGACTTAAGAGGATAACTTGGCCTAATAATCGTCGTCGTCGCTATCGAAATAATCGTCGTCCTCATCGTCCTCGTCGTCTTCGTCGTCGTAATCGTCATCGTCGTAATCGTCGTCGTCGGCGTAAATGTCGTCCTCGACCAGCTCTTCCTCGACGAACTCCTCGAATTCGTTGCGGCTCATAAGCTCGTCGAGCTCTAAGGGGGCGGTCATGTTTAACCTGACCAGCCAGCCCTCGTCGTAGGGGTCCTCCAAAATGACTTCGGGAGCGTCCAGAAGGTCCTCGTTAATCGCCAGAATGTCCCCGGAAAGGGGAGCGATAATCTTCAAGCCTCGACCTCGACCCGCGAATACGTGTCCTAAGACGTCTTCTTTCGTCAATTCCTCCCCTTCGGCTGGCAGACGAATCTTAGTCAGCTCGGTATAATCTCTTAACGCTTCCTCGGTTAACCCGATGGTGGCCTGGCGGTCGTCGTCTAGGCGAACCCAGACCAGCTCCGTGGAATATTTCAGCTTGTTTAGGTCCAAAAATAAGCCTCCTCTTGCTTGGCGCCCTTTTGGGGACAAAATGCGATCGAAGGAGAACCGCCGGCGACGTTCCTAAAGACCCCTGGGGCCACGTCCGCCGGATCGTCGTTTCGCCGACCCTAAAGCCAACAATAAAGCGTAAATCGGGCTACCTCGGTTTCAACCTTGGTCTGGGGGGCGACCTTAAAAAAACTACTTACCTTAAGCGCCTGATAAGTTCAAGTGTTTTTCGCTAGTCTAGCCAGTTATTTCTCGGCCCAAGGCGCCCTTCCCCCCGATTTGGGAAAAAGAGGCCATAAGGCCAGGAAAAAATTAGCCAAACCTCGCGAATTTCTTAAGAATTTTAAGGCCCGCGCGAAAATGATGGTCAAAGGGCCGCTTGGCGCTAAAATGGGCATAGGCCTTTTGGCCCAACGTCTTTGGCCCCGAAGCTTAGCCCAGGCGGGCATTTCCCGTCAAGGGCCAAAATAAATTTTTTAGGCTTAAAGGCCCGGATCTAACCTAAAGAAGGGGCCTTTTTGGCCGCCGCTTAGGGGCGGGGTTTGGCCATTTTTTTAGGTTTTATGGCCAAGAGGACTTTTTGGCCTTAAAAATTTTTAGGCCAAAAAAGGGCGTCCTCGCCCATTTTGACTCGTTTTTTTTGGGTTTTTTTCGCTTAAGGGCCTTAATCCTTAACGATGGCTTTTTCGCATAGGGCGGCCTTTTTAGGATTCCGGCTCGCTTGGCCTTTTGGCTTAACCGCGGGCCAAAAGGGCGCTCTTAACTTCGCCCTGATTTTGGCCTTTTCGCTCGTTTAACCCCATAAGGCCCTTTTGGCCTTTCGCCTTTGGCTCAGGCCCGCCCTGGCCTTTATTCCGAGCCCCGGCCCTATTTAGCCTTGGCCATTGGCTAGCCCCCGCCTAGGCGATCCCTCGCCTTGGCCTATTCCGCTCGCATGGCGGCCCAAAATGATCCGACAGCTTCGCGTGGCCTTAGCCTATTTAACCATTCTC
>JAITIH010000029.1 GCA_031279525.1 Deltaproteobacteria bacterium
TATAGGTCTTGTCTTTGACCTTTCTGGTAGTAGTAACTATATGGGCGACGGTTGATTTGTTCTTCATGTCTCAATATTACCGCTATCATTAAAAATATTAAGCAAATTTTTTAAAAAAATTAGTACTGCAAATGCCCAGGGAAAAATATCTTCCTTCAAAAAAATACAATAAAATCAAGTAGTTATCTACAAGCGACGTGTATGGAGAGAAGAAAAGGAGTGGAACTTCAGCTTAAGCGTTCGCCTCTTAGGGGAACCAAAGCTCGTTTAAGGAATTGGTTCCCCAGGGAGTTAGCGAGCCATTGGGGCCATTCTAGTTTTGGGGAGCCCGTCGCCCCGAGGCTTCTGGCTCCGTGAGGATTTTTGGGCGCCCTAATGGGTTTTGGCTTGGGGGGGTCCCGGAGGCTTTAGTGGGTTCTGGCTGAGGCGGGCCCCGGGGCCCTTTGGGCTTTGGCTAAAGGGCTCTAAGGCGCATTTGGGGGCTATAAGGCCTTGGGCCCGGCCAGGCTTGGCCTTTGGGGCGAACTTGGGGCGACTAAAATTAGCGCGGTTGATTAGGGAACGTGGGGCGGCCCAAGGATTTTCCCCCGGCTCCGGCGGAAAAAACGAAAAAATTTTTGGTTAAGGGAATGGCGTGGGAAATTTAAGTCCGCTATAATTTAAGCCGCGTTGGCTGGCGATAAGGCCTAAATGGCGGTTATTAGCGCGTTTAGCCTAAGCGATGAGGCCCGAGCTGGCCTTAAATCTTCACTTGGGGCGGTTAAGGCCCTCAGGCGGCTCCGAGGACCTGGGGCCTTCCTTAAGGTCTAGGCAGCGACCGTCAAAGTCTTTCCAGCTTTTGCCGCCCAAAGGCCCGCAGAATTGCGGGTCGTCCACCGGCATGGCCCCGATGCTCTCCCCTGTGCAGCCTTTCCATTGGAAACAGGTGCCCCGATCGTAAGGATTGGGCCGGGCGACCGGCCAAAGCCTCGGCTCGGACGCGGCCAGGCCGAGAGCTCTTAAAGAACGCGGCGAGGGGGTAGGGAAGAGGCCCGAAAGAGCCATATTTGGCCTTTGGCTCTCTTGCGGCCGGGCGAGCCCTAGCCCGGGCCAAAGAGAAATGGCCAAGATCAGCCCCGCGAAAGTTAATGGGAGCAAGGCCAAAAGGGCCAAGCGGCTTTTGGGGGACGTGGCCAAGGGCGGGCCTCCTTTAAGGGGCTACGCGCTTTATGGGCGCGTCCAATCTTAGGCTTCTCGCGGTGGGGAGGTCGTCGAACTTAATCACGTAGACGCGGGCGTTCAGGTCGACCTTGACGATCCGGCCCAGGCCGAAGGCCTGGTGGACGACTTGGGCGCCCTCGGGCAAGATGTCGTCTAAGGACAGGTTGGCCAGGCGGCTGGGATGGCTCTTGGGGAAAATGGAGTCTTCCACCGGGTTGACGAAGTCCAGGTTTTCTCGGCCCATCTCGATTAGGAAGCGGGAAGGGGTTTTCCAGTGGCCGTCTAAGGTCTTGCCGGCTGAGTCGGATAGGTAAAGGGCGTCGATGGCCCGGGTCATGGCCACGTAAGCTAAGCGCCTTTCCTCCTCGACGTCCTCAGGATCGTGGCTGCGCCGGCTGGGCAAGACGCCCTCGGACAGGCCCATGAGGAAGACCCGCTTAAACTCGAGGCCCTTGGCCGCGTGGATGGTCATGAGCTTGACGGACTCATGGGACTTTTCCTTATCGACGTCGCTAAAAAGGGCGGCCCGGACCAAAAAGTCTTCCAAGGTCGCCTCCTCGTCTTTGGCGAAGGCCGCCAGCGACCGCTTAAGGTCGGCCACGTTGTCGAGCCTTTCCTGCTCGCCCTGGAGGCGGATGTAGGTCTCGTAGCCGGAAAGGTCTAAAATGGTCTGCAAAAGGTTGTCTAGGGATGCGTGGGCCCGCATCGCTCGGGCCTTTTCGATGGCCAAGACGTACTCCCTGGCCTTGGTCCCTTTCAGCCTTTCCTCGCCTAAGCGGTTTTTTAGGGCCTGGTAAAGGGAAATGCCCAGGTTCTCGGCCACGTCCCTTAGGTAGCTTAAGGTCTTTTTGCCTATCTTCCGGCGGGGGACGTTGTGGGTGCGCAGGAAAGCGGCGTCGTCGCCGTAGGCGATCATGCGCAGGTAGCAGACGACGTCCTTGACCTCCCGGCGGCGGTAAAACTCCACCCCGCTAAAAATTTGGTAAGGGATCTTCTTTTCCGTCAGGCGCTCTTCGATATCGCGGGTCACGTAGCTGTGGGCTCGGTAAAGGATGGCCACGTCGCTTAGGGAGACCTGGCTTTTCCTAAGTTTTTCAATCTCCTGGCAGACCCACTCGTTTTCCTGGCTATCGGTCTTGGCGTGGCAGTAGACGGGCTTGGGGCCATCGGGGTTATTGGCCTTTAAGATCCGGGGCACGCGGAGGGAGTTGCGCTGGATTAGGCTGTCGGCCACGGCCAGGATCTGCGGGGTGGAGCGGTAGTTGAGGCCTAAGTCGATGACGGCGGCGTTTGGGTAAATTTTGGTAAAGTCCAAAAAAAGCCTAACGTGGGCCCCACGCCAGGTGTAAATGGTCTGGTCCGGGTCGCCGACGATGAAGATGTTGCCGTGGCCGCCGGCTAGAAGGCGGGCCAGCTCGTATTGGCGGGCGCTGACGTCTTGGAACTCGTCGACCATGACGTATTGCATTTTCTTTTGCCATTTCTGGCGGATTTCAGGAAAGCCCTGGAGGATATAGATGGTAAAGGCGATGAGGTCGTTAAAGTCGAGGCCAAATAGCTTTTTTTGCTCGTAAACGTAGCGCAAGAAGATCGCGTCGTCCCTATCGGCGGCGGTTAAATAATCTTTCTTCAGCTCCTCGTTGTCCATTAAATAAAAATAGTCGATATAAGAGACGGCCTTAAGTTTTCTGGCCTCTAAGATCGAGTCCAGGGCTTGCTTGACGGTCAGATCCTTAAGACCTAAAAACATGTCCTCGAAAATTTGGCTTAGGATTTGTTTCTGGTCTTCGGGATCTAAGATGACGAAGTTTTGGGGAAAATTGACGACGTTGATTTCTTCATGCAAAAATCTGACGCAGAAAGAGTGGAAGGTGCAGATGAAGCCTAGGTCCATGTCGCCCAGGTAGTCCCGGACCCGGCGCCGCATCTCGTTGGCCGCCTTGTTGGTGAAGGTCGAGGTCAAAATCTGGCCCGGGGGGACCCCGTAGCGGTCGACCAGGTAGCAATAGCGGCTGGTCAGGGCCCGGGTCTTGCCGGCGCCGGGCCCGGCCGCCACCCGCACCGGCCCCTCGGTGGTCGTGACCGCCTTTTTTTGGCTCTCGTTTAAGCCTACCAAATAGTCCATGCTCGCTAGCCTTGAGGTCAACTAAGCCGGCTCGCCATTTAAGGCTCGCCGGCCTTAAGGCCAAACAATCGGGTCGGGCGGCCCGCCTAAGCCAGTTTAGCCCCAAAAGGGCCATAAGGCCCGGCGGCCAGCTTCCGACGATCTTTGTCGAAACGTCAAAAGGCCGGGCCAATTTCTCAGAGTAATTGTAAAGCTTGGCCCAAAAATAGCCCTTGGAAATGGCCTCAAAAGGCCGCCCTAAGGGCCCCGCTTAACTATATTATGCCAGGCGAGGCCCGGCAAAACGTCGAAATTTGGCTTATTTTTCCGGGATAACTTTTATTTTGGCCCCAGGTTCCCTAAAGCCGTCTTTGGCTTTGGCCGTCCTTTTGGCTTTGGCCGCCCATTTGGCCCGGCTAGGGCCAATGGAGACCTTAGCCTTATCTTAGGCCTTCTTTTGGCCTTAGCCAAACTAGGCCGTTAAGGCCAAAACTAGCCCCTTAAGGGAGCTTGGCTTTATCCTGCTGGTAGTCTAAGCCCTTTACCAGGCAGTGCCAGGCCCTTTCCAGTTGGCCGCCTAAGTAAAAGGCGTGGCCTAGGTCGGAGACGGCCAGGTGGCCGGTCAAGGCCTGGATCAGCTCGGCCGGGGTGCGGCCCCGGTACTCGGCGATCATTTCGTCGTCGTGGTCGTGCTGCCAGACGACTATTTCCTTATTTTCCGGGTCGATGGCCAGCTTGAAATAGCCGTTGGGGTCTTTTTTCATCTTGTAGGGCCGCTTTGGGTACTCGTCTAAAAGGCCGATCACCTCGGTCAGCTCCGAAGGGGCGAGCGAGATGGACTGGGACACGACGGTCAGCTGGCCTGGGACTAGGTCATTAGGCTCGGTCCGATTCGGGCTCTCGTTGGCTTTTTGGCAGACGTGGGCCATGAGGCCGTAAAGGCCGAAGCAGTTGATCGGCCAGGCCCGGGCCCCGTTGTGGGAGCGAAAGGTGGCGGTCAGGTGGACGAGATTCTGGATCTTCCGAAAAAAAACGCTGACCAAGCAGGGGGAGTCGGAACCCTCGGGGTCCTTAAGGTTGTCCCACAAGGTCGCGTAGGCGTGGCGGGAGTCTAGGCTCTGGGCCAGATCCTGGCTGATCTGGGCCAAAAGGTTTCGGCCAAAGTAGGCCCCTAGGCGGTGGCCGTAGGTGTAGCTGGACTTTTCGACCAAAAGCTCGCTTCTTAAAAGGTCGGCCTGGTATTCCTTAATTTGGGACATGGGAAGGTTGTGGCGGGCCACTTCCTCCGGAGCGTATTGGCCAGGGCGCCGAATGACGACCTTGACGTTTAAAAGCTCGTATCTCTCCTTACCGTTCCTTAAGCTAATCAGGGGTCCGAAGCGGTACAGGCGGTAAAGGAGCTCGTCCCAGCCGTCCAAAATCGCGTCGGCCACGACGACGTGGCCGGCCAGCTCGGACGGGTAAGTCACGGTCAAGGGCTTGGGCAGGGGGATGGCGGGGGCTCGTTCGGTCGGGGCGGGGTCCCTAGGGACGTAGGATTCCAAAAACTTGACCAGCCTTTGGGGGTTGACGTTGTCGACCTCCTTGGTCCAATCTTCAATATGGGGCGGGTCTAGGAAGAACTCCGGCTGGATCAGCGCGTCTAGGCCGTGGGACGACTCGGCCCCTTCGATGCTTAGCTTCTCCAACTCTTCTTGGTGGCCGTCCTCGAAAACGTACAATTGTTTCTGGCCGGTCTTAACCACCCTGCGGGCGAAAAAATTGACCAGGTGCTCCACCGCCCCGGAAAAGTCCTTGCCCAACAGGATGACCGTGTCGATCTGCGGGTTGTGGTGGAGGTTTCTTAGCATGATTTTGAGCCCGCCCCCGTAAAGGCCGCCCACGAGGCTTATGGGCGAGTCCTCGCCCAATAGTTGAGGAGCCGCCTCGCCCCAAACTCTCTCTAAGTGGCTGACCGGAGTCCACAGGCTACAGACGGCCACCGTCCCTTTGGGGTTGATCAGCCTGACTTTATTGGCCTCGACCGCCCACCGAAATTCAAGCATACCCGCTACCCTTCGTCGGGCTTACCACGATGGCAGCAGCCGTTCCGAGGTTAAGTTCATCAGAGCGCTAGCGATTTTATTCAAAGAGG
>JAITIH010000118.1 GCA_031279525.1 Deltaproteobacteria bacterium
CCAGCTGGGCTCTCTAGTCTCCGGAGCCAACGCCGGCTGGAGCTTCGTCCCCCGCCTAACCCTGCCCCTCTTCGCCGGGGGCCGCAACCGTGGCAACCTGGAGCTGGCCGAGGCCCGCCGCTTCCAGGCCGTGGCCCAATACGAGAAAGCCATCCAGACCGCCTTTAGGGAGGTGGCCGAGGCCCTGGCCGCCCGCCCGCGGCTGGCCAGGGAGGTCAAAGCCCAAAGGAACTACCTGGCCATCCAGAACCGAGTTTTGGAGTTGGCCGCCAACCGTTACCAGAACGGGGCCGTCAGCTATCTAGAGGTGCTGGAGGCCCAACGGGACGCTTATGAGGCCGAGATGGCCGCCTTAGCCGCCCGCCGCGACCAAATACTTAACGACGTCCAACTCTATCTAGCCCTGGGCGGCGGCCTGGACGACCAACCGCCGACCCCCGCGCCCTTCGGAGAGCCGCAATGAAATCCGCCCCCAATTTCCGTTATCTTAGCCAGGCCAACCCCGCCCTGGCCGCCCAACGTCGTCCCAAGACCGAGGCTTCTTCGCTTCAGGCTTATTTGCCTAAGTCTGCCCTTGCCAAGGTTTTTTCGCCTAAAGCTTCTTTATTGAGCTTAGTGGGCTTCGCCAGCCTGGCTTTGCTCCTTTCGGCCTTAGCGTTCTGGCCCCAGGGCCTTTGGGCCCAGGAAGGGGGCTGCGAGCGTCACGCCGCTCAGGCCGCGGACGCCGGCCACGGCGGTCATGACCACGGGGCCATGGGCCACGGGGCCGCGGCCGGTGGCGAGGCCATCGAGGCCGCGGGCCTTTATCAGGGCCAAGGCCAGATAACCGGCCTCAACCCCCAAGGCCTATCTTTGGAGCTCGACCACGACCCCATCCCCGCCCTCAACTGGCCGCGCATGACCATGGGCTTTAAGGTGACCGAGGCCGACCTCTTGGCCGATCTGGCCGTGGGGGACAAAGTCCAGTTCGATTTCAAACAGTCCGGCCGGGATTGGCTCATAGTCGACCTGGAAAAGAAATAGGAGCCGCCATGCAACGTCGCCTCCGCCATTTCGGCCTGGGCCTGGCCCTTTTGGCCGGCCTTGCCATTTGGGCCCCCTGGCCCAAAGGGCCCTTGGCCGCCCAGGAACGCCAAGTCCTTTATTGGTACGACCCCATGTACCCGAACGCCCGCTTCGAAAAACCCGGACGCTCGCCCTTCATGGACATGGACCTGATCCCCCGCTACGCCGACGAGGGCCAGGGCGAGGGAATCCGGATCGACCCCACCCTCACCCAGAACTTAGGCCTTAAGACCGCCCTGGCCAAGACGGGGCGCCTGACCTACGCCCGCGAGATCCCGGCCAACGTGGAGTTCAACGGCTACCAAAGGGCCCGGCTCCAGTCCCGGGCCGAGGGGTTCGTGGCCAAGACCTTTAACTTCTCGGTGGGGGACCTCATTAAGGAAGGCGAGGCCATCGCCGTGGTCACCGCCCCGGGCTGGGCCTCGGACCAGAGCGAGTACCTGCTCTTAAAGAGCCAAAAGGCCGACCGCAGGATCGTCGCCGGGGTCCGGGAGAAGCTGCGCCTAGGCGGCATGCCCGAGGAGATGCTCCAAGCCGTGGACCAAACCGGCCAGGCCCAAACCGACCTTTACATCAAGAGCCCGGTCTCCGGGGTGGTCACGGCCCTGGACGTCTACCAGGGCATGAACGTGGGGAAAGACATGACCTTAGCCGAGATCCAGGGTTTTAACCCCATCTGGGTCACCGCCGACGTCCCGGAGCTGGACCTGGCCCTGGCCCAAGGGCGGGCCCGGGTCACGGCCTTGGCCTGGCCGGGCCGGGCCTTCGAGTCCTTGGGCAGCGTCCTTTTGCCCCAAGCCAACAAGGGCGCCCGGACCGTGCCCTTGCGGCTGACCGTGGCCAACCCCGAGGGCCTACTTAGGCCGGGCCTGACCGCCTCGGTCCGTTTGCGGGGCCAGGGGCCGGAGGGGGTCTTAATCCCCACTCAGAGCCTCATCGACCTAGGCGAGGAGAAAAGGGTCATCGTCGTGACCCACGACGGAACCTTCTTGCCCAAGGCGGTCAAAGTCGGGGGCTCGGCCCGGGAGGAGACCTTGATCGCCGAGGGCCTAGAGCCCGGGGAGTCGGTGGTGGTCTCGGGGCTTTTCCTCATCGACTCCGAGGCCAACCTGGCCGGGGCCCTGGACCGGCTGAGCCCTAACAAGCCGCCCCTGGCCGCCCCAGAGATCGCGGCTAGCCCGGCCGCGGCCAGCCCAGAGGCCCAGGCCGGCCCAAAGGTCGACCCAGGCCAAGGCCAGCCGAGCCAAGGCCAGTCGGGCCATGGCCAGCCAAGCCAAGGCCAGTCGGGCCAAGGCCAGCCAAGCCAAGGCCAGCCAAGCCATGACCAGCCAAGCCAAGGCCAGTCGGGCCCGGCCCCGACTCACGAGCGCGAACATGATAGCTAGCCTCATTAGGGCCTCCATCGACAATCGGGCCCTGGTCCTATTGGGCGCCCTTTTACTGGCCCTTTGGGGCCTGTACGTCCTGTACCGCACCCCGGTGGACGCCTTGCCGGACCTTTCCGACGTCCAGGTCATCATCCGCTCCCCCTACCCGGGCAAGGCCCCCAAGCTCGTGGAGGACCAGGTCACCTACCCCCTGACCCGGGCCATGATGACCGCCCCCGGGGCCCGGGCGGTCCGGGGCTTTTCCTCGTACGGGGACTCTTTCGTCTACGTCGTCTTCGACGACGACGTCGACCTTTACTGGGCTCGCTCCAGGGTCTTGGAAAATTTAAGCCAAGCCCAGGCCGAGCTGCCGGAGGGGGTGGTCCCGGCCTTAGGCCCAGACGCCACCGGGGTGGGCTGGGTCTACGAGTACGCCTTAGTCGACCGGACCGGCCAGCGGGACCTCTCGGAGCTAAGGTCCATCCAGGACTGGCTCTTGCGCTTCGAGCTCTCGGCCGTCCGCAACGTGGCCGAGGTGGCCTCGGTGGGCGGGGCGGTCCGGCAGTATCAGATCGTCGTGGAGCCGACCAGGCTCTGGCAGTACGGCCTGACCCTTGCGGACGTGGCCATGGCCTTGGAGAAGGCCAACCAGGAGGCCGGGGGCTCGGTCGTCGAGCAGGCCGAGGCCGAGTATATGGTCCGGGCCACGGGCTACCTGTCGAGCCTAGACGACTTTCGGAAAATTTTCCTTAAGGCCGCCGACGGCGACGTCCCGGTCTTCTTGGGCGACGTGGCCGAGATCCGCCTGGGCCCGGAGATGCGGCGGGGCATAGCCGAGCTGGACGGCGAGGGCGAGGTGGCCGGGGGGATCGTTCTGGCCCGCTCCGGGCAAAACGCCCTTGAGGTCATTAAAGACGTCAAAGCCAAACTTGAGGAGCTTAAACCCAGTCTCCCGCCTGGGGTGGAGATCGTCCCGGTCTACGACCGCAGCCAGCTGATCGAAAGGGCCATCGACTACCTCTCCGATAAGCTAATCGAGGAATTTATCGCGGTGGCCCTGGTCTGCGCCCTCTTTTTGGCCCACGCCCGCTCTTCTTTGGTGGCCATCTTCACCTTGCCTTTGGGCTTGCTTATCTCCTTCGTCGTCATGTACTACCAAGGGGTCAGCGCCAACATTATGTCCTTAGGGGGGCTGGCCATCGCCATCGGGACCATGGTCGACGCGGCCATCGTCATGGTGGAGAACGCCCACAAAAAGCTGGAAAAAAGGCGCAAGGAAAAGCCCGACGAGCCCATCGGCGAGGCCGAGCGCTGGCGGCTGGTGGCCGAGTCGTCCGTCGAGGTGGGGCCGGCCATTTTCGTCAGCCTCATGATCATCACCCTCTCCTTCATCCCGGTCTTTTCCCTCCAAGGCCAGGAAGGCCGGCTCTTTAGCCCTTTGGCCTTCACCAAGACCTACGCCATGGCCGGCGGGGCCTTTCTGTCGGTCACCCTAATCCCGGTCTTAATTGGCCTACTTATAAGAGGCCGCATTCCCGACGAGAGCCGCAACCCGGCCAACCGTTTTTTAGTGGCCATTTACAAGCCTTTGTTGGGGATCGTCCTAAAGTCCCCTTTAGTCACTTTGACCGTGGCCGCCCTTTTGGTCGCCTCGGCCGTTTACCCGATCTCCCGAATCGGCGGGGAGTTTTTGCCCCGCATCGACGAAGGGGACCTGTTGTACATGCCCTCGACCCTACCAGGCCTGTCGGTGGCCGCGGCCGGGACCTTGCTAAGCGCGACCGACAAGCTGATAAAGTCCATCCCCGAAGTGGACACGGTCTTTGGCAAGGCTGGGCGGGCCGAGACGGCCACCGACCCGGCCCCCATCGAGATGCTGGAGACGACCATTCGCCTTAAGCCCATAAGCCAGTGGCGGAAGGGCCTCACCATGGACGACCTGGTCGAGGAGTTAGACCGGACGGTCCGCCTGCCGGGCCTGGCCAACCTTTGGGTCCCGCCCATCCGGAACCGCATCGACATGATCTCCACCGGCGTCAAAAGCCCCATTGGCCTTAAGGTCAGCGGCCATGATTTGGCCTCGCTGGACCAAGTGGCCCAAGAGATCCAGGAGCTGGCTAAAGCCGTGCCCGGGGTGGTCAGCGCCCTGGCCGAACGGCCCACCGGGGGGCGGTACCTAGAAGTCAACGTCAACCGCGAGGCCGCGGCCAGGTACGGCCTATCGGTGGCCGAGGCCCAGCTCTACGTCTCCTTGGCCGTGGGCGGGGAAATGGTTGGGGAGACGGTGGAGGGCTTGGCCCGCTACCCCATTAACATAC
>JAITIH010000245.1 GCA_031279525.1 Deltaproteobacteria bacterium
ACGTGGACAAGAAGTCCAGGGAGCATTTCGAGGTGCGCACCCACAAGAGGCTATTGGATATACTCGATCCCACCCAGCAGACGGTCGATGCCCTAATGAAGCTAGATCTCTCCGCCGGGGTGGACGTGGAGCTGAAACTGTGACCAAGGGACTAATCGGAAAAAAACTAGGCATGACCAGGCTCTTTATGGGTGACGGAAGCTCTGTTCCGGTCACCGTAATCCTAGCTGGCCCCTGCGCCGTCACCCAGATTAAGACTAAGGAAAGGGACGGCTACGAGGCCGTGCAGCTGGGATTTGGCGCCAAGCGCCATCCCAACCGCCCGGAGAAGGGCCACGCCGCCAAGACGGGATTCAACGGAGCCTTCAAGCGCATAAGGGAGTTTGAGATGCTTCCGGGCGAGTTGCTCAAGGTGGGTGAGAGCGTGGATTTAAGCATATTCAATCCAGGCGACAAGCTCTCAATCACCGGAGTCTCCAAGGGCCGGGGCTTCGCCGGAGTCATGAAGCGCCACGGCTTTGGCGGTGGCCGGGCCACCCACGGCTGCCTGACCCCGCGCAGCGGCGGTTCCATCGGTAGCGCGGCCGACCCTAGCCGAGTTTTCCCGGGCAAGAAAATGGCCGGCCACGCCGGGGCGGCCCGGGTCACGGTCAAGAACCTTTTAGTCGTGGACGTCCGGCCCGAGTATGGGGTCATCCTGGTCCGGGGCGCGACGCCGGGCCCCAACGGCGGCCTGGTGCTGCTGAAGAAGGCCTAAAAAGGCCCTTACTAGACGGGAGAATCCAATGCCCACAGTGGACGTCGTCAACGCGGAACTCCAAAAGGTCGGGGAGGTCGAGCTGCCCGAGGCCATCTGGGCCATTGAGCCAAAGGCTCATTTGGTCCACGAGGTGGTCGTGGCCCAGCTCCATTCCCGGCGAGCCGGGACCGCTTGCACCAAGACCAGGGCCGAGGTGGCCTTTTCCAACCGCAAGCCCTACAGCCAGAAAAAGACCGGCCGGGCTCGGGCCGGCACCCGGCGCTCGCCTTTGTGGCGCAAGGGCGGGACCATCTTTGGGCCTAAACCGCGGGATTTTTCCTGGCGGCCCCCGGCCCGCGTCCGGCGGCTGGCCTTAAAAAGCGTCTTGTCGGCCAAGCTTAAGGAAAACGAGCTTTTAATCGTCGACGACCTGACCTTACCCGAAATCAAGACCAAAGGCTTTCGCCAATCCATGAAGCTTTTAGGCCTGGCCAAGGCCGTGGTGGTCACCCCGGCGGCCAACCGGAACTTAGAGCTCTCCTCTAGGAATCTGACCGACTTTAAGGTCCTTAGGGTCGACGGGCTCAACTGCTACGACCTCTTGCGGCACGACCGCCTGGTCGTCCTTCGCGACAGCCTCCCGGCCATTGAGGAAAGGCTCTTAAAATGAGAAACCCCCACGAAATACTCCTTCGGCCCATGGTCACGGAAAAAAGCCTGGCCAATCGGGAGGCTTACAACCAGTACTGCTTCGAGGTCCTGCCCTCGGCCAACAAGGTTGAGATCCGCCTGGCGGTGGAAAGGGTTTTCGACCTGCCCAACAAAGTTTTGGCCGTCAAGACGGTCAACGTGGCCGGCAAATTCCGCCGCCGGAGCCGGCGCGGCGTCGGCGGCTATCGGCGGGACTGGAAAAAAGCGGTCGTGACCTTGGCCAAGGGGGCCACGATCCCCATTTTCGAGGAGGCCTAAAGGCGGCCCTTGGCCGCCGATAGGGTATAAGGACGTTAGCGCATGCCCACTAAAGCCGTAAAACCGACCTCGCCGGGGCGCCGGGCCCAGACCTACCCCACTTTCGAGGAAATCACCAAAGATAAGCCGGAAAAGGGCCTCTTAAAGCCCCGCCCGTCCACCGGCGGCCGTAACAACTTAGGCCGAATCACGGTGCGCTTCCGCGGCGGCGGCCACAAGCGCCTTTACCGAGTCGTCGATTTTAAGCGCGACAAGCTGGAAGTCCCCGCCAAGGTGGCGGCCATTGAGTACGACCCCAACCGCGGAGCTCGCATCGCCCTGCTCCACTACTTAGACGGCGAAAAGCGCTACATCCTAGCCCCCCAGGGCCTTAAGGCCGGCGATAAGGTCGTCTCTAGCGACCAGGCCGACATCGTCCCCGGCAACTCCCTCTCCTTAAAAGCCATCCCCTTAGGCTCCCTCGTCCACAACGTCGAGCTCAAACCCGGCAAAGGCGGCCAGCTGGCCCGCGGGGCCGGTAACTACGCCCAGGTCATGGCCAGGGAAGGCTCCTACGCTTTGTTGAAGCTGCCCTCCGGCGAGATGCGGCGGGTCCTTTCGGCCTGCCGAGCCACCGTCGGCCAAGTGGGCAACCCCGACCACAACAGCGTCTCATTGGGCAAAGCCGGCCGGACCCGCTACTTAGGCCGCCGGCCCCACGTGCGCGGCGTGGCCATGAACCCAGTCGACCACCCCTTAGGCGGCGGCGAGGGCCGCAGCTCGGGCGGCCGGCACCCGGTCTCGCCCTGGGGCATGCCGACCAAGGGCTACAAGACCCGTAAGAAGTCCAAGCCCTCAAATAAGTACATCGTCAAAAAGCGCGACCGCAAGTAACCCAAAGGATAGGCTATGCCCCGCAGCGTCAAGAAAGGACCGTTCGTCGACGACCACGTCATGAGCAAGACCATCGCGGCCGTGGAGGCCGGCGACCGCCGGGTCATCAAGACCTGGAGCCGCCGCTCCACCATCCTGCCGGACATGGTCGGGCTGACTTTCGCGGTCCACAACGGCAAGAAGTTTATCCCCGTGTTCGTGACCGAAAACATGGTCGGCCATAAACTGGGCGAGTTTTCCCCCACTAGGACTTTCTTTGGCCACGCCGCCGACAAGAAAGCCAAGAAAACCACCAAAAAGTAAGGCTTTAAACCATGGAAGCTAAGGCTATTGGCAAATTTCTGCGGGTCCCGGCCGACAAGGCCCGGATCATGGCCCGGACCATCGTGGGACGACCGGTGGAGGCGGCCATCGCCTCTTTGACCTTCAGCCCCAACAAGAGCGCCGCCCTTATTTTAAAAGTCTTAAAGTCGGCGGTGGCCAACGCGGTCGAGAACAAAAAAATCGACAACGTCGACGAGCTCTTCGTCCAAAAGGCCGTCGTCGACCGGGGCCCTATGTTCAAGCGCTTTCAGCCCTGCGCCCATGGCCGGGCCAAGCCGATCTTAAAGCGTCTAAGCCACGTGACCGTGGTGGTGGCCCAAGCCCCGGCCAAGCCGGACCGAGAGGCTAGGCGATCTTAGGCTATAGCGAGTAAGCTTGCTCGCGTTTTTTGGTCGCGCGGCCCTTGGGGCCGGCGCGGCCCCAAGGGCCCCAAAAAAGGGGTCCCCAAAGAGCCAAGGCCAAAACGGCCGTTTAAGCCTATTTTGGCGCCGATTTAGGAGGGCAACTTGGGTCAAAAAACACACCCTTTAGGCTTCCGCCTGGGAGTCATCAAAACCTGGGGGTCGCGCTGGTACGCCGGGCGGGACTTTGGCCACTTAGTGGTGGAAGACCGTAAAATCCGGGATTACGTCAAGAAAAAGCTGGAGGCGGCCGGGGTCTCCCACATTGAGATCGAGCGATTCGGCCATAAAGTCAAGCTGCGCATTCACACGGCCCGGCCCGGCATCGTCATCGGCAAGAAGGGGGCCGACATCGAAAACCTGCGCCGGGACTTGGAAAAGCTTCTGCGCCGGCTGAACAAGGCCCCCAACGAGGCCCCGTCCGAACAGGCCGAGGACCGTCGGGTCTCCTCCCACCGGGAAGTCATGATCGACATCCAAGAGGTCAGAAAGCCGGAGATCTCGGCCCAACTGGTGGCCGAGAACGTGGCCCAGCAGCTGCAGAAAAGGGTCACCTTCCGCCGGGCCATGAAAAAGTCCATATCCTTGGCTTTTAAGTTCGGGGCCTTAGGCGTCAAGATCCACTGCGCCGGGCGTTTAGGCGGGGCGGAAATGGCCCGCCGGGAATGGTACCGGGAAGGTCGCGTGCCTCTCCACACCTTGCGGGCCGACGTGGACTACGGCTTCGCCGAGGCCAAGACCACCTATGGGATCATTGGGGTCAAGGTCCATATTTTTAAAGGCGAGATCATCAGCAACAAGGCCGAGGAAAGCGGCTTGAAGTAGGGCCTTTAGGTTAGGCCGGCCCGCCTTAGGGGGCCAATGGCCCGCCCTTTTTTAGGAGTGAAGGGATCATGCTTTTCCCCAAAAGAACGAAATACCGCAAGCGCCAAAAGGGCCGTCGAGGCGGCCCGGCCAAAGGGGCCAGCCAGCTGGACTTTGGCCGCTTCGGCCTCCAGTCGCTGACTCGCGGCTACATGACCGCCCAACAGATCGAGGCCAGCCGCGTGGCCATCAACCGCCACGTCCGCCGCGGCGGCCAGCTGTGGATCCGGGTCTTCCCGGACAAGCCCGTCTGTAAAAAACCGGCCGAGACCCGCATGGGCAAGGGCAAAGGGGCCCCGGAGGGCTGGGTGGCGGTGGTCAAACCCGGCCGCATCCTCTTTGAGATGGACGGGGTTCCGGAGCCGGTGGCCCGTGAGGCCATTAGGCTCGCGGCCAACAAGCTGCCCTTTTCGACCAGGTTCGTCGTCAGGGGGGAAATCCTGTGAAAATCCAACAGATCCGCGAACTGGGCTTAGTCGATTTGGTTAAGATGGAGGAGCGTTTGAAGGAAGAGCTCTTTAACCTTAGGACGCAGGCGGTCACCGGCCAGCTGGAGAACGTCAAAAAGCCCTTGGGGGTCAAGCGCGAAATCGCCCGAGTCAAGACGGTTATCCAGGAAAAGCGGCGCGCCGCGGCCAGCTCCAACGCCCCAAGCGAGAGGTAAACAGTGGAAGACAGACGGCCCAATCAGACCATTACCGGCGTGGTGGTTTCCGACAAAATGGACAAGACCGTGGTAGTCTTGGTCAATCGCCTGGTCAAACACCCCGTGTACAAAAAATACATCCGCCGCCGGGCCAAGTTCATGGCCCACGACGAGAAGAACTCGGCTCGCCTGGGCGACACGGTGGAGATCATTCAGTCCAGGCCTCTGTCCCGGCTCAAGCGCTGGCGACTGACCCGCATCCTGGCCCGCCAGGCTTAGCGGGAATGGAGTAGAATCATGATTCAGCCGGAAACCAGACTGACCGTGGCCGACAATTCCGGGGCCAAGCAGGTTTACTGCATCAAGGTCCTGGGCGGGAGCCGCCGCCGTTACGCCTCTTTGGGCGACGTAATCGTGGTCTCGGTCAAGGAGGCCCTGCCCGGCTCCAAGGTTAAAAAGGGCGACGTGGTTAAGGCCGTGGTGGTCCGGACGGCCAAAGAGGTCGGTCGCCAGGACGGCTCCCACATTAAGTTCGACGACAACAGCGCGGTCCTCATCAATAACGCCCGCGAGCCCATTGGCACTCGCATCTTTGGGCCGGTGGCCCGCGAGCTGCGCTCCCGCCGCTTCATGAAGATCGTCTCTTTAGCCCCGGAAGTCCTGTAAGGGGGAACGCCAATGCCTTCCAACAATTTTAAGGTTGGCGACCGCCTGTGCGTCGTCGCCGGCCCCCACAAGAACAAAATAGGAACTTTAAAGCGCTTTTTCCAGGAAAAGGAACGGGTTCTGGTCGAAGGGGTCAACCTCTGCGTCAAGCACCAAAAGGCCGACCCGAACCGCTCCGACCCCGGCGGCCGGGTCAAGAAGGAAAAGCCTCTCCACGTCTCCAACGTGGCCCTGGTCTGCCCCAAGTGCGCCGAACCCACCTGGGTCCGCCACGAGATCCTGACGCCGGATGCGGAAGGCAACAAAAAGCGCAAAGTCCGGGTCTGTAAGCGCTGCAAATCCCGCATCGACGAGTAGTTAGTTAGCCTATGGCCGGGGGCCCTTTTGGGCGCGACTTGGCCCGAGCTAAAGGCGCGATCTGGCCGCTAACTGGCCCTAACTGACCCTCTCCGGCGCTAACTGGCCTTTACGGCCACCCGGCCCTAACCGGCCATAAGATAAATAGACTCGGCGGCCAGCTGGCCTAAAACGAGGGTTTTTTCGGCTTAAGGCCAAAGCCAAAAGGCCCGCCAGCCGCTTGAAAGCCTTTTTGAGCCTTAAGGCCAAAGAGCCATGTCCCTTTTTTAAGGGCTAACCATTAACCAATTTCCCGGCCCTAAGGCCCATCGGCTCCCCGGCCGAAGGGGCGCCTATTTAGGCGGCCGACTAGGAGCGGAGAGTGCCCAGGCTAAAGAAATTTTACCAGAGCGAGGTGACCGCCCGCCTCATTAAGGAGTTTAACTACAAAAACTCCCACCAGGTGCCCCGGGTGGTCAAGATCGCCTTAAACATGGGTTTGGGCGAGGCCACCAAGGAGCCCAAGATTTTGGAGTCCAGCTGCGAGGAGCTGACCTTATTGGCCGGCCAAAAAGCCGTCGTCACCAAAGCCAGGCGCTCCATCGCCGCCTTTAAGCTAAGGGAAGGGAACTCCATTGGGGTCATGGTCACCCTCCGCCGGGAACGGATGTACTACTTTTTGGACAAACTTTTGAACGTGGTCCTCCCCCGGGTCCGGGACTTTCGCGGGGTGTCGCCCAAGGCTTTCGACGGCCGGGGCAACTACACCATGGGCCTTAAGGAGCACATCATCTTTCCCGAAGTCAACTACGACAAGATCGACAAGATCAAGGGCCTTAACGTTACCATAGTCACCTCGGCCAAAACCGACGAGGAGGCTCGTTTTCTCCTGGCGGAGATGGGCATGCCCTTCCGCAAAACTGGTCAGAGCTGATTAGGAGGCGAAGATGGCCAAAACATCCATGATCGTCCGGGCCGCGCGACCGGCCAAGTTCTCCTCCCGGGCCTACAACCGTTGCCCCATCTGCGGTCGGCCCCGAGGCTTTTTGCGCAAGTACAACCTCTGCCGGATTTGTTTCCGCAAAATGGCCTTGGCCGGCGAAATACCGGGCGTGGTCAAGGCCAGCTGGTGACTTATGTCCATGACCGACCCCATAGCCGATCTTTTGACCCGCATCCGCAACGCCCTCATCGCCCGCCACGACCGGGTGGACATCCCGGCCTCCCGCTTGAAGGTGGCCATCGTCCGCATTTTAAAGGACGAGGGCTTTATCAAGAATTTTAAAATCAGCCGGGACAACAAGCAGGGCTGCATCAGGATCCTTTTAAAGTACAACGAGCGGAACGCCCCGGTCATCAACGGCTTGACCCGCGTCTCCCGGCCCGGCCGACGGCTTTACCTCAAATCCGCCGAAGTGAAACCCGTCCTAAGCGGCCTAGGGGTCATGATCGTCTCCACTTCCCGGGGGGTCATGACCGACAAGGAAGCCCGGCGCCACAACCTGGGCGGCGAGTCTCTCTGCCAGATCTGGTAGGCATAGGAGAGGAAACCATGTCCAGAATCGGGAAATTGCCCATCGCCGTCCCGGCGGGGGTCAAAATAGACTACCAAGAGCCGGTCTTAAAGGTCTCTAAAGGCGACGTGACCTTGACCCGCTCCATTCACCCTAACGTGGCCTTGACCGTGGACAAGGACCGGTTGACCTTAGCCCCGGTCGACGACTCTCAATCCACCAAGGCCCTGTGGGGCCTTCAGCGAACCTTGGTCAACAACATGGTCGCCGGGGTGTCCGTCGGCTTCACCAAGGTCTTGGAGATCGTCGGGGTCGGCTGGCGCGTCGAGGCCCAAGAGGCCAAGGGCGCTCAGACCTTAAAGCTCTCTTTGGGCTTTTCCCATCCCGTCGATTTCGCCCTGCCGACCGCGGTCAAAGCCCAAGTCGACCCCAAGACCTATAAAATCACCCTCACCTCCCCGGACAAAGAGCTTTTGGGCTTAACCGCGGCCCGCATTAGGGCCTACCGCCGGCCGGAGCCGTACAAGGGCAAGGGCGTCAAGTACGAGGGCGAGCGCATTCGCCGCAAAGTCGGCAAAGCCGGCGGGAAGTAGACCCGCATTGGCCGCGTTTTTATGCCTTTTTAGGCCAATTGTCCTTTTTATCGAGGCGGCCGTTTATTTATGGGGCCCATTTAGCCCCTTCAAAGGTGACTTATGGTTAACGCCAATCCCCGCTTAGCGGCCCGCGCCGGCCGAAGGGCCCGGGTCAGAAAGAAAGTTCGGGGGGCGAGCCAGCGGCCGCGCCTGTGCGTCTTCCGCTCGGCCGCCCATATATACGCCCAACTGATCGACGACGAGAATGGGGTGACCATCGCCGCGGCCTCCACCCTGTCCAAAGGGCTTAGGGAGTCGGCCAAGGGACTGAAAAAAACCGAAAAAGCCCGCTTAGTGGGCAAAGCCATTGGCGAGGCCATCGTGGCCAAAGGCCTTAAAGAAGTGGTTTTCGACCGCAATGGCTTTTTATATCACGGCCGAGTAAAAGCCCTCTCCGAGGGCGCCCGCGAGGCCGGGCTGGCC
>JAITIH010000011.1 GCA_031279525.1 Deltaproteobacteria bacterium
GACGGGGTCAGGCCCTTAGTGGCCGCAAGCCAGATCGCCCAGGTGATTAAGCTGGCCGCGGACTCCGGGGCGGCCATTTTGGCCATCCCGGTCCAGGACTCTTTAAAGCTGGTCGGCCCGGACGAGGCCGTCGTCCGGACCGTGAGCCGGGCCGGCCTCTGGCGGGCTCATACCCCCCAAGGGTTTAGAAGGGAGATTTTGGCTAAGGCCTTAAACTTGGACTTAGAAAACCCGGATGAGGCCACCGACGAGAGCGTCCTGGTCGAAAGGTTGGGACGCTCGGTCCGGGTCGCCAGGGGGTCGGCCCGGAACCTAAAAATCACCTACCCAGAGGATTTGGCCATGGCCGAGTCTTTAATGGGCCTTAGCCCCGCCTTAAGCCTTAGGGTCGGCCAGGGTTTCGACTTTCATCGTTTCGACCCCCAAAGGCCCTTGTGGCTGGGGGGCCTTCTCATAGAAGACCACCCAGGCCTTTTGGGTCACTCCGACGCCGACGTCTTGGCCCACGCCCTTATCGACGCCCTTTTGGGGGCGGTGGGCTTAGGCGACATTGGGGAAATGTTCCCCGATAGCGACGAGCGCTGGCGCGGGGCCTCCGGGGCCAAACTCATTGGCCTGGCCATGGGCCGCGTCCGGCGGGCCGGCTACGCCTTAGCCAACGTCGACTTGACCCTCATTGGCGAGACCCCCAAGATTTCCCCCTACCGTAAGGCCATGGCCGCGGCCATGGCCGCGGCCTTAGGCGCGCCTTTGGGCCTGGTTAGCCTTAAAGCCACTACCACCGAGGGCCTAGGCTTCGTCGGGCGCAAGGAGGGCCTGGCCGCCGCGGCCGTGGTCGCGGTCGCGAAAGAACCTAGCCTAAGCCCGGCGGCCGAGTAAGGGCCGAGCCCGGGAAAAGGCCGACGGGCCAATTGGCCGGCGGCCCGAAAGCTTTAGGCCTTATGGAAGGGGCTAAAGGCTCCGGCGCCGAAAAAAAGCCAAAGCCATTTAGCTTTAGTTTTGGCTTTTGGTTTTGACCGGTCGGCCTAAGGCGGCTAGTCCAGCTCGGCCAGCTTTTTTTTGGCCGTCTGGTGGCCTTGGTCGGCGGCTAGGCTCAGCCACCTTAGGGCCTCGGCCAGGTTTTTTTTCACTCCGTCGCTGGCCGCGTAAAGAAGGCCCAAGGCGCATTGGGCCTCGGCCTGGCCCAGCTCGGCGGCCCGGCGATACCAGCGGGCGGCCTCGGTTTTATCCTGGGTCGGGCCTTCCCCCTGCTCGTAAGCGAGGCCCAGCTTGTACTGAGCCTCGGCCTGGCCCCGCTCGGCGGCCAGGCGATACCAAGCGAAAGCCTCCATCTTGTCTTGGGCCACGCCCGCGCCTTGGCTATAGGCCTCGGCCACGATTAAAAGGGCGGCTACGTGGCCCCGCTCAGCGGCCAGGCGAAACCACTTGAGGGCCTCGGCTTTGTCCTGGGGGACCCCATCGCCGGCCTCCAACAAGCTGGCCAGGCCAAACTGGGCGTCCGGGTCGCCCAGCTCTGAGGCCTGCCGGTACCACTTGGCCGCCTCGGCCTTGTTTTTCGGGGCCCCCTCGCCAAAGTCGTAGGCCCGGCCTAGGCGGTACAGGGAGTCGGGGTCGCCCCTGGCCGCGGCCAGTCGATACCACCGGATCGCCTCTTCCTGGTTGGCCTTAGACCCTTGGCCGGCGCTATAGAAGTCGGCCACCACCCGCTGGGCGGCCACCGCCCCGCGTTCGGCGGCGGCCAAAAACCAGCGGAAGGCCTCGGCCTTGTCTTCCCGGACCCCTTGGCCGGTCGAGTAGGCCAGGCCCAGGTTAAATTGGGCGTCCGCGTAGTTTTGCTCGGCGGCCCTAAGGTACCAGGCCACGGCCTCGGCCTTGTCCGTGGCCACTCCCTGGCCCTCCATGAGGGCGTTGCCGTAAAAGGTCTGGGCCGAGGGGTCGCCCTGCTCGGCGGCCAGGCGATACCAGCGGGCGGCCTCGGCCGGGTTGGTCGGGACCCCCTCGCCCAGGCCGTAGGCTAGGCCTAGGCTGAACTGGCCCCTGGGGTCGCCCCGCTCGGCGGCCAGGCGGAACCAGCGGACGGCCTCGGCCTTGTTCTCGGGGACGCCCTCGCCCATCTGGAAAAATTCGCCCATGTAAACCTGGGCCTTGGCCAGGCCCTGGCTCGCGGCCAGACGCAGCCACTTGACGGCCTCGGCCCGGTTTTCCGGGACCCCGTCGCCGTAGTAATGGGACAGGCCCAAATGAAATTGCCCCTCCGGGTCGCCCCGGTCGGCGGCCAGCCGAAACCACTTAGCGGCCTCGGCCGGGTCTTTGCTTAAGCCATCGCCGTAGAGGTAAATCTGTCCGGCTAGGGCCTGAGCCCGGGGCTCGCCTTGGGCGGCGGCCAATAAAAGCCACTTTAAGGCCGTCTCGGGATCCCTAGGGGCCATTTGACCCAGGAAATACAGCTCGCCTAGCTCCAGCTGGGCGGCGGCCTCCCCGGCCTCGGCCCTTTTGGTTAAGGCCTCAAGGCCAATCGTCGGGGCGGCTTGGTCGTCCCGCGGCAAGGGGCCGCTGGGCTGGACCCTGGAGGCGCCCCATAGGCCCAAGGCCAGCCTCCCGCTTAGGGCGGCTAAAGCTAAAGCCAATATAATGACGATGGCCTTCCTCATCGAAACCTCCAATCGGGCCGCTTAAGGCCAAAATTACTTGGCTTTCGCGGGCGACAAAATAGGGGTTTAGGGAAGAAATTTGAGGCGAAAAAAGGCGTTTAGCTAAATCTTGAGAAAAACGTTAGAAAACAAGAGTAACTAAAGATGATACAACGTATTAACTAAAAATAATATAAATTATTTATAGTTATTAGCGCAATATGCTAATAAAAGTCAATAGTTTGTAAGGCTCGATATGTAGAATTTTATCGCATTAAGAAGTCGCGGTCAAGCCCGAAACCGGAAAATGTCGAGGCAATCCGCGCGGTCCTGGCCTATTTCTAGCCCTTTTTGGCTGAACCGGGATCCATCTTAGGCCCTATAGCGCATTGGCCATTTTGGCTTTGGTCTTAGGCCAGGCTCTTAAGGGCCTTAAGGGCCTTTAGGCGGCCTTTTTTGGCTTTGGCCGAAAATGGGGCGATGGAGCCCTAGTCTTTTTGGCCGGTCGCCTTGGAAGTTTGGGCCGCGGCCCAAG
>JAITIH010000019.1 GCA_031279525.1 Deltaproteobacteria bacterium
TCCATGAAAGACACGTCGTTTTGCTTCTCGGCTCCCTCGGGAATCTCCAGCTTGCTCCCTTTAGGCTTTTCTTTAGGCTTAGGTTCGGGCTTAGGCTCGGGCTTTGGCTTGGGCTCCTCCACGTTCGGGGGGACGTCGAGCATAGGGTCGGGAACCTCGGCGGGGACGTCCGGCGGCGGCGGGGCCTCGACCCTAGAGCGGGGCGGCTCGGGGGCGGGGCAAGAGCCCAGCTTTTCGGCGTATTGACGGCGCAGCCCGTCCAACTCTCGCCTAAGGTCGCCCTCTTCGTCGTCGTTGCGGTCGAAGACGACCGCGTCCAGTTGGCGAGGGTTAAAATAATTATCCAGAAATAGTCGGAAACCCGGAAAAAACAGCAAAAAAGCCGCGGCTAATAGGCAAGCGCCTAGCAAAAGACCGATAAAAAGCCCGCCTAGGGCGAACCTATCGTGGCCGTCGGTCTTCTCGACCGGCGGCGGGACGATGGCGCCCGGGCCCGCGGCCGACCCGGGCGCCGGCCCGGACGCGCGCATGGCCCCGACTTTTTCGGTCAGCCGGTCGCTTATGGGGACGGCGGCCTCCCGATCGAACCAGACGGGCAAAGGCCCACCAACGCGGCTTAGGCCCCAGCCGGCCACGACTGGCCGGTCGCCGACCATGTAGACTTGGTATTTTTCCGGGTGACTTAAAATGTTGGACAAAAGCTCGCCGGCCAGCTTTCGATTCCGGGCGGGCGAGGCCAAAAACTTCTTGGCCAGGTCCTTTAGCTCGGCCTGCCTTTCCGCGACGACCTCCCGGGCGTACCGCCGATCCTCAGGGCTTAAGCTTTCGTAAGGCGTAACCTGGCCAGACAGGGTGGTGTACCAATTAATTCGATTATGGTCCGGGTTCTTGACCGGCTCGGCCAAAAGCTGGGCCCGGTCCTCGCTCAGCTCGTCGGCTATTAACTGATTGAAGAGATAGTAACGGGATATCATCTCCACCCCATCATGGGTGTCGACGTGATACTCCAAAACGTCGGAGGAGTGGATCATCTGCCTCGGCATGGTCAGTCCTTCTTGCTCGGCCCCTCTAAATCAGCCTCGCCAACATTGTCTTCGCCCGGTCAATCCCGCTGACCGTCTTACGCCTAAGCCGCCCCAACCCCGCCTAGCCTAAAGCCAAGCCCTTTTTGGGGCCATCGGCCTTTCAGTCCAGCTGGATGTCGTTCTCCGTCAAAAAAGCGAGGATGTCGCTCCCGCCTAAGGCCACGTTGACCTGGCGATTGCTTTGGTCGTCGACCCGGATAAAAGTGTTAATGCCCAAAACCTCGCCGTTCTGGCCAATGAGGGGGCCGCCGCTGTTGCCCTGGGAGACCTCGGCCGTGTGGCTGATTAAAGGCATGCCGCCTTCCAGCCGCTGGACGACGCTGACGACCCCCTCGGCGTAAACCAACTCCGGGGCCGAGTTTAGATCCCCACTCAGCAAGGCTTCCATTTTGGGGTCGATTTTGGTCACGAGGCCTGGGTAGCCCCAGGCGCTGACTCGCTCGGCCCTTTTGGCCTCCCCGGAAATCTTAAGGGCCTTAGGCAAGCCCTCGGGGCTTTGGTCGACCTTTAAGACCGCGTAATCCCTTAAGGCTTTAGGCCGGCTGGCCAAGACCAGCCGCGCGGGCCGGGCGCGGCCCAAGCTTTTGTTGATCACGAAAATCCCGCCGCCTTTAACGCTGCCCTCGACCACGTGGCGGTTGGTCATAATGAGGTTTTCGGACACGAAAAAGCCGGTGCCCATGGAAATTTCCTCTTTTTCCATGGCAATGACCAGGACCGTGGCCGCCTCGATGTCGTCGAACAAGGAGTCGTCCACGACCTCCGTCGAGACGTCGTCGCGCCTCCGGCCTTCCCTGGGCTCAGGCTGGGCAGGCGAGTCGGCTCGTTCCGGTCCGGCCGCGCCCTTTTCCCCGGGGCTAACCGGGCCCTCGCCGTCCAAGGAAGCCAGGCCCTTTTCCCCGGGTCCAGCCGCGCCTTTTTCCCCGGGGCTAACCGAGCCGTCGCCGTCTAAGGAAGCCGGGCCCTTTTCCCCGGGTCCAGCAGCGCCCTTCTCCCCGGGGCTAGCCGGACCGTCGCCATCGAGGGCCAGGCCACCCGCGGGGGCGACTGGGGCGAAGCCGCCGCCGCTTGAGGGGTCTTTAGGGGCGACTGGGTATAAGCCGTCTTCGCGAGGCGAGGCCGCCTGGCCGCGCCGGCTTGGAAAAAAGGAGCCTAACCCGTCTCCGGGGCGGGCGCAGACGTCGGAGTCGAGCAGGCCTCGGTAACGGCCAATCTCCTCTTTTAAGGTCTCAATGTTGGCCGACTGAAGCGTCGTGGGGTCGACCTTGGAGATCTCGGCCTGGTAGGCGACCCGGTCGCTAAACAAAATATATAAAAGGCCCAAGGCTAACGCGGTCAGGAAAAGGCCTAAAGCCGCCCCCGTCAGGATGGAGGCCGTCGCGGTCCGGGGCGGGGGCGGGGACGGGGTCTTTAAACTGGGGTTATCTTGACTCATGGGAGTTCTCTTAATGAGCTTTTTGGCTATTGGGTCTGAACGGGCCCGATTTTACGCCGCCAAGGCCGGCTTTAAGGCGATAACGCCGTCCGCGCGAAAAATATACGCGGACTTGGGCCAGGCGGTCGGCGAAGGCCTTAGGGCCTGGCTAAAGCGCTCTTAATAAAGCGCGCTCGTTAAAAATACCACAAATTTAGTCAATAAAAAACCTGATGGGGAAAGAAGCCTTGACAGTAAATAAAGTGTATTTGATAAACTTTATGGTTTTAAAATTTATTAAATTAAATCATAAAAAGTATTTATATAATAAAAAAAGCAAACTAAAGTATAAAAATTATTTATATATCAAAAAATAATCATAAATACCAAGAAACTATACCCACAAACCAACCCCATCGCCCCGCGGTCCCCCAAAACGGCCGGCGCCCGCCAAAAGCCCTAAAGCCGGTCCATGGCAAAAAGTAGCGAGGCCTTAGAGCGAAAGCGGCGGAGCCAACCTTTAGGATTGAACGCGAGCGGTGGGCTAACCTTTAGGATTGGGCGAGAGCGGCGGAGCCAACCTTTAGGATTGAGCGCGAGCGGCGGAGCCAGCCTTTAGGATTGGGAGCGAGCGGTGAGACACCCTTTAGGATTGGGCGCGAGCGGTGAGACAACCTTTAGGATTGGGCGCGAGCGGTGAGACAACCTTTAGGATTGGGCGCGAGCGGTGGGCCAGTCGAGGATTGGGCGACCCTTAGGCACGGCGAAGCCTTAGGCTTTAGGTTTTTTACCTAAAAAACGACGGGCGCGACGCGACGGCCTATTTATTAACCTGGCGGATAATTCTTGAAAACTATTTGGAGACATATTCGACCTCTTTTTTTGAAAAAGCCGCTTGAGCAATCCGGCGTCTCGCTGAAGCGTTTCATTATTATAGAAACAACTGATGACAATTCCTCATTTGAACTTGGTTTAGGGGACAGAGCGGTATCGCAGTTTAATAACGTTGTTAAGGTATTCATCAGGATTCAGATCTGGACAGTATGGAGGAAGATAAAACATCCGAATCTGTTTTGCATTTGCCTTAAGAAATTATTACCCTGGCGGATAATTCTTGAAAACTATTTGGAGACATATTCGACCTCTTTTTTTTGAAAAAGCCGCTTGAGCAATCCGG
>JAITIH010000086.1 GCA_031279525.1 Deltaproteobacteria bacterium
GTTGGAGTTGGCCAGGCGAATGAGTTTGGCTAAAAAAGCGGCGGCGTAGCTCGAGGATCCGGAGCCTGGCACTATCGATTCTCTCCTTTGGCCTGATCCAAGGCGTACTCGTAAATGGAAACGTAGGAAAGGGCCGATTTCTCCCAAGAAAAATCGGCTCCCATGCCTCTGAGCATGATGGAGCGCCATTGGCCCTCGTCCCGGAAAACCTCAATGGCCTTGCTCAAGGCCCCCACTAGCTCTTCGGGCGTGTATTGCTGAAACTTATAGCCAGTGCCCTCGCCCGGGCGCTCCAGCTCGTCTAGGACCGTGTCGTCTAGGCCGCCCGTGGCCCGGACCACCGGCACGGCCCCGTACTTCATGGCGTACATCTGCTCAAGGCCGCAGGGCTCAAAGCGGGAGGGGGCTAAGAAGATGTCGGCCCCCGCCATGATCTGGTGGGTCAGGGCCGGGTCGTAAGCGAGCTTAAGGCCGATTCGGCCGGGGTTTTGGCGGACCGTCTCCCGTAAAAAGGAGATGTACTGGTCTTCCCCAGCCCCCATGAAGACGAGCCTTAGGGGCATGGCCAAAAGGGCCGGCATGGCCCGGGCCACGAGGTCGAAGCCCTTGCGGCTCAATAAGCGGCTGACCATGACCACGATGGGGTCGGGCCCTGGGTCTAGGCCAAAGAGGTCGACGAGGTTGCTCCGGCAGGCCTTTTTGCCGGAAAGGTCCTTGGGCCCGTAGTTGGTCGGGATGAAGCGGTCCCTGGCCGGGTCCCACAGGCCGTAGTCCACCCCGTTTAAAACGCTGCGCAGTTGGCCCTGACGCTCCTTTAAGACTCCCTCCAAACCGTGGCCAAACTCCTGGCCCAAAGTCTCCCGGGCGTACTTGTGGCTGACCGTGGAGATGACGTCGGCCCCCAAGAGCCCGGCTTTGGTCATGTTAAGCTGGCCATGAAACTCAAGGCCCCGGAAGTTGAAGAGGTTCCAGTCTAGGCCCGTCATGGTGAAGTCGTAGTAGGGGAAGGTGCCTTGGTTGGCCAGGTTGTGGTAGGTGAAGACGACCCCTAAGTCGCGCAGTTTATGGTTATTGGCTTTAGCCAGCTTTAAATACAAAGGCACGAGACCGGTGGGCCAGTCGTGGCTGTGGACCACGGTGGCCACGTTGGGATCGATGATTTCCTGGAGCAGGGACAAAACGGCCTTAGAAAAGAAGATGTACCTTTCGGCGTTGTCGTCGTAGTCGCCAAACTCGTTGCCGTAGATGCCCGGTCGGTCGAAGAGCTCGTCGCAGGCCACTAAAACCATCTGGTGGGCGTCGGGGAGGTTTAGCTCGTAAAATTGGGCCAGGCGGTTCGAGATGGAGAGATCGACGGAGCGGTCCAGCTCCCGGTGGTAGGTAAGGTCGTATTCCTCTGGGCCGTTGTATTTCGGGACCAGAACCGTGACCTCGTGGCCCAAGGCCTGCAAAGCCCGGGGGAGATGATAAGAGATATCGCCCAGGCCGCCGGCCCGGGAGCAAGGGACGGCTTCTGGGGTGACAAAAAAGATCCGCATATTGACTCTTTAGGGCGGAAAGATACAGTAAAGCGCCTTTCTGGCGGTCAACCCCTTAGACGAAGGCCGTTTTTTGGCCTTAAAGGGGGTCTTAGCCGAGGGGAGGCGTTTTTTTGGCCAAGAAGCCAAGAGCGCGCTACGAGGGCTTATGGCCAATGGGAGCGCGGTCATGGGCTAAGCCATAAAGGCGCTTAATTTTTCGGCCTCTGGCCTTAAGGGAGGGCTTTTGAAAGGGGCTTTAGGCCATAAGCCGCGGTTTATGGGGCCTTTTTGGTCAATAGGTCGGCCGGCTCAGCCGGTCGGGCCTTGGTAGCCGTTTTCCTCGTGGATGAAGTCGACGATCGTTTTGACGGTTTCCTCGACTTCTTGGCAGTCGATCTGACAGGTGGCCACCGACTCGTGCCCGCCGCCCCCAAAGTGGAGGGCGATGCTGCCGAGGTTGGCCTGGCTGTCGCGGTTAATGATGCTGTTGCCCATGGCCAAGGCCACGTTTTTCTCGTCGCGGGACCAGGTCAGGTGAATGCTGACCTTGCATTCCGGGAACATGGTGTAGGGCAAGAACCGGTTGCCGGGGTAGATGACTTCTTGAGGCCGGAAGTCGATTATAAGGACCTGACCAATGAGCCGGGAGCAATTTTGGATCATGTTGGCGTAAAGGGGAGCCTGCTCGAAATAGAAATTGGCCCGCTCCTTGACGTCGGGATCTTCCAAGATCTGCTCGGCCGTTTTGGACCGGCACATTTCAATGAGCACTTCCATCAATTTATAGTTGGAGATCCGAAAGTCGTGGAATCGGCCTAGGCCCGTCCTAGGGTCCATGAGGAAGCCGAGGAGAATCCAGCCGGTGGGGTACTCGATTTCCTTGACCGTCAGGTTGGCGCTGTCGACTTTGTCGACGGCCTGCATCATGGGGTCCCAGTGCTGGGAGTAGCGGGATGGGCCGCCTAGAAAGTCGTAGATGACCCGGGCGCAGGAGGGGGCGATGCGGGACATGCCGCGGTAGGAAATGGACCCTAGCCTCTCGCCCTCGCTGGTATGGTGGTCGAACCACATGCCCACCCCGGTGGCGTAGGGCACGTTCGCCAGAATGTCGTTGGCTCCAATCTGGATCAAGCCGTCCTGGATGTCTTTGGGGTGGACGAATTGATAAGAGTCGATCAGCCCAGCCTCTTTTAAAAGAGCCCCACAGGCCAGGCCGTCGAAATCTGAACGGGTAACCAAGCGCATTTTTGGCCTCGAAATTATTGCGATATATAATAAAAGAACAATGGTTTACGGCTACGTAAGTAAACGATAAAAAGGCGAGCCCTAAAAGGCGGGCGAGGGCGACTTTAGGCTTCCCCCGACCTTGGGGTGGCCGCCATTTTTGGCCTTGGCCGCGGCCTTCGTCATGGCCCTAAAGTCGCCGACCCGACCGCGTGGCCATAAAGGCTGCGAGCCTAAACCTAACGTTAAAGGCTCCTGGCCGCTTAAAGAGTCAGGAATGCTGACTACAAATCAATTTTATAGTTATTAGAGAAAAAACGCAAGAGCGCGGCCTCTGGCCTTGGCCAAAGGTCGCCTTATAGAAGAGCGGTTTCAAGCGTATAATAAGACGCCAATTTTGTCAAGAACTTTAAGGCCCGAATCCAGATCATTATTTTTGGGAATAAATTTTTGTGATATCTTTTTAATTTTTTTTAAACAACCTAAATTTTAAAATTAGCGAGATAAAAAATAAAATATAATTTTATATATAATAAATATTTAAATTTATATTATAAATATTATCAGCATAAAAGTTTACATAATTATTTTAATATATTATAGCATTTTTTATAATAAAGAATTTTATATTGCATATTTGAATAAAAATTGACAGTTTAAGCCCATAAACCTAGAATTGGCCAAGGCCGCCCCCAAAAGGTCGGAGGGGAAAAAAAGCGGCTTTTAGGGGCATAGACTTAGGGCTTTTCGGAACCCCGCGGTTTTTTGGCTAATAGCTATATCCTGTGGCTTTAAGTTAACTTATGGTCCAAATGCGGGGGCCTATTAACTAAGGGACATGTCTAGGGGAGTCGATAAGCCTTTTCAGAGGCTTTCGGGCCTTCTTGGCCCGCGAGCGGCGGCGGTCCGGCGGTCCTTTTTAGTCAGGGAAGGGAAAAAATCAAATATTTATTTGGCGAGGAGAGCTAGCGTCCGGGGCTGGCCGGTTTGGCCTTTAGGGGCCGGCCGGCTCGGCCTTTAGGGAGGCGGCCGGAGCCATTAGGGCGGCGGCGGGGGGCCGGCCGTGGAGGCGTCCGGGGTGGCGGCGTTGCTTAAAGTCCGGTCTAGAAGCTCCCTTTCCAAAGATTCCCTAGAGGCCGGAGGCCGAGGGACGACGGGGCGCGGGGCTAAAGGAGCGGTCGGCGGGGCCGCGGTCGGCGGCGGGCCGCCGCCTAATGAGGGGGCGGCGGGCCGGGCTTCCTGGTCCCAGATCATGATGGCGATCCGCCGGTTGACCGGGTCGGTGGGGTTGGTGAGCGGCAAAGGCTGGGTTGAGGAGAAGCCGGCCACCATGGTCAGGCGGTCGTCGGCCACGCCTTGCCGGCCCAAAAACCGGCGGGCGGCCGAGGCCCTGGCCGTGGAGAGCTCCCAGTTGGTGAGCTCCTGGCTGACCGTGGCCACGGCGTCGGTGTGCCCTTCTAAGGCGATCTTGTTGGGGATGGTCAAGAGCCGCTCGGCCACCGTCTTGAGAATGGCGAGGGCCGCCGGGGTTAGGCGCGGTTGACCGGAGACGAACATGGGCCGGCCTTCCTTGTCCATGATCTGGATCCTAAGGCCCCCCGGCACGGCCTCCACCGAGAACTGCCCTTCGGACTGGCCTAAGGCGCTTTCCACCGCCCGCTTTAGGTCCGTGGCCAGGGCGGCTTTGGCCTGGCGGGCCTCGGCGCTGGTCTCGGCCGCGCCCATGCCCGGGCCGACGGTGGGCTGCGGGGTCAGGCCCTCGCCCGGGGCCACCCCGGTCTTGGTGGAGCCCTCGCCGCCTTCCTGGCCCTCGGGCAGGTCGGTCACGTCCGGGGGCTGGGGCCGGTCGGTGGGCAGGACGTTAGCCGCCCCCTCTCGCTCGTCGCGGCGGTCGGTTAAGGCCGCCTCCCGGGCGCTGACTTCTTGTTCCCGCCTATCTAACTCCTGGCCCATTTTTTTTAAATCGAAGCAGCCCCCGGTCAGGATGCCCGGGCTGGGGGTCGAGGAGTCGAAGGCGGAAGGCAGCCCCCCTCTAAAGGTCGAGTCGGCCACGGTGACGTTTTGGAAATACTCGGCCAAAGCCTCTTTCCCCTGCTCCGAGGAGATGGCTAAAAGCCACATGACCAAGAAAAAGGCCATCATGGCCGTGACGAAGTCGGCGTAAGCCACCTTCCAGCTGCCGCCGTGATGGCCGCCGTGGCCTTTTTTAATGACCTTCTTAATGATGGGGCGTTTTTTGTCGACGGACACGTTGGGCCCTCTACGTCACTTCTTGACCGATTTTAAAAGCTCTTCCATTTCCTCGTAGCCGGGCCGGCAGTTGGAGGGCACGGCCCGGCGGGCGAACTCGATGGCCATGACCGGGGGCAGGCCCTTGGCGAAGGCCACCAAGACCGATTTCGAGACTTTTAGGATGTTGTTCTGGTCGTTGGATTGGTTTTCCAGGGCTTTGGCCATGGGGGCCATGTAGCCGTAGCTTAAGAGCAAGCCCAAAAAGGTGCCGCACAAGGCCGCGCCGACGCTGGCCCCTAAGATTTCCGGCGGCTCGGACATGAGCCCCATGGTGGTGATGATGCCCAAAACCGCGGCCACGATGCCGAGGCCCGGCAGGGAGTCGGAAACCGTGGTCAAGGCGGTGGGGACCAAAGTCCCGTGGTGCTCGTGGGCGTCGGTGTCGATGTCCATGAGGTTCTCGAACTCCATGGGCTCGATGTTGCCGCTGACGAAGACCTTAAGGTTGTCGGCTAAAAAATCCTTTAGGTGGTGGTTATGGAGAATGGACGGGTATTTGGCGAAAATGGGCGAGGAGTCGGGCCGGTTGGCGTGCTCCTCTAGGGCCAGCATGCCCTCGCGGCGGGCGATGGACAGAAACTCGAAAAGGAGTAGGAGGACGTCGACGAAGGCGCTCTGCTTGAGCTCCTTGCCAAGAAAGATCTTAGGTATGGAGCCTAAAGTCTCCTTGACCAAGGAAGGAGGATTGGCGATGAGGAAGGAGCCAAACGCCGCCCCGCAGATAATGATGACCTCGTTGGGCTGCCAGAGGACGCCCAGCACCCCGTGGTGCATCATGTACCCGCCAATGACGCAGCCGATGACGACTATAAAGCCTACGAATACCATTACGCGTTCTCCCGCAGCCTAAGAAAGCCTGGCTGGCCGTAGTCCCGGCCAACCCCCATAGGGGCGGGGCGTGGAGGGACCCATTATTCTCATCGGCTATTGGAGGTAAAAAGATAAATTCCATCTCCAAGGTTAAAGTTATGGTATAGCTTGTATTTAAATAGCCCGTATTTAGAGGTTTTCCCTAATGGCCGCGGCCGTGAACGGCAGCTTGGTCAGGTCGGCCGGGCCCCCACCCAAATGGGGCAGCTCTTTGGGGCTCTTCCGCGGCACGACGTGGAGGTGCCAATGCGGCACTTCCTGGCCAGACTCGGGGCCGTTGTTGACGAAAAGGTTAAAAGCCGGGGCCCCGACCCCCAAGGTGGCCGCCTCGGCCAATTTCTTAGCCAAGGGCAGGGCCTTGGCTAAAATCCGGTCGGGCACGTCCAGGGTCGAGGGGTAGTGCTCGCGGGTTATGACCAAAAGGTGGCCGTAAGTCAAGGGGTTGATGTCCATTAGGGCTATGAAGTCTTCGTCCTCGTGCACCCGGATGGAGGGGATGCGCCCCTCGACGATGTCGCAGAAAATACAGTCGCCCATGGTCGCCTCGCGAGTTTAAAATCAAGAAAAAAGGCCTTTTTGGCCGAAGGCGGCGCAAAAAAAAACTAAAAAAATAGGGGGGGTAATCTTTTTTGGGTTTTTTGGGCGCCAATAAAAAACCCTATAAAGGGCCTGGTCGCGTTTTATTAAGCGAAATTGGCGACGGCTAAAACGGTCGCGCGCCAAAAGGAAAAAAGTATTATGGGTATTTATAACTTGTTTTA
>JAITIH010000095.1 GCA_031279525.1 Deltaproteobacteria bacterium
ACCCCAATGTCCCTGACCCGATTGTGGATGAAGAAAACCTGGCCCTTCCTGGAAAGCTCTCGGTCGATGGCCTCGCAGATGGCCTCGTCGTCCCGGCGGATTAAGAAGGTCTTGACGGCCAGGCGGTCTTGGGGCGGGGTCTCAATGATGGACATGTCCCGGACCCCTTGCATGGACATGGAAAGGCTCCGGGGGATGGGGGTGGCGCTCATGGACAAGACGTCGACCTCGGCCCGGATTTTTTTCAGCTTTTCCTTGTCGTAGACCCCGAAGCGGTGCTCCTCGTCGATGACTAACAAGCCTAGGTCCTTAAAGACTATGTCGTCCTGGAGGAGCCGGTGGGTCCCGATCACCACGTCCATCCGGCCGTCGGCCAGCTTAGCGATGACGTCCCTTTGCTCGGAGAGCTTTTTAAACCGCGAGAGCGAGGCCACGTTTACCGGCCAGCCTTTAAGCCTTTCGACGAAGGTCCGCTCGTGCTGCTCGGCCAAGATGGTGGTCGGGACCAAGATGGCCACCTGCTTGCCGTCTAAGACCACCTTAAAGGCCGCCCGGACGGCCACCTCGGTCTTCCCGAAGCCCACGTCCCCGCAGACCAAGCGGTCCATGGGTCTAGGGGCCGTCAGGTCTTTGACGACCTCCTCGATGGCCTGGCTTTGGTCCGGGGTGGGGTCGAACTCGAAGGAGGCCTCAAAATCCTCCATGGCCGAGTCCCTGGGCGAGAAAGCGAAACCCTTGGCCATCTGGCGGGCGGCGTAGAGGCGCAGCAGCTCCTCGGCCTTTTCCCGGATGCTCTCCTTGACCCGACCCTTAATTTTTTCCCAGTCGGGGGTCCCTAAGCGGTCGATTTTGGGCTGGTGGTCGCTGGAGCCGACGTATTTGGTGACCGCCCCAAAGCGCTCCACCGGCACGTACAGGGAATCGCCGCCCCAGTAAGTTATGTGGAGAAAGTCGCCTTTTCGGCCGTCGACGACCATGTTGACGAGACCCATGTAATGGCCAATGCCATGCTCGTTATGGACCACGAAATCGTAGGGGTTTAAATCCCTAAGGCTAGCGAACCCCTTTAAGATCCGGACCGACTCCCCGGCCCGGCGGCGGAGCCTTCGGGTCGATCCAAAAATCTCGTCCTCAGCCACGAAGGCCTCCCGGTCGAAGGGGGCCACGAACCCACCGGAGAGCTGGCCAACCTTAAAGAACAGCTCCCCGCCTTTGTAGACCTGGCCTTTAGGCCCAGCCGAAGGGCCCAAGTCGTCCTCGGCCATGAGATCGGCTAAGCGGCGCGCCTGCTCTTTGCTCCTTAAGACGAGATTGACCTTAAAGCCTCGGCCCATTAAGGCCCGAACCCTGGCCACCAGCGGCCCCACTAGGCCGGTGGCCCGTCTGGGAGCGTTCATTAGGGCCTTAAGATCCGCGTGGGCCTCGTAGGGCAAGGTTATGACCCCTTCCCCGCCGCCCTCGCCGAGCTCGCGAACCTCCCAAGCCACTTGGCCCAAAATGGCCTTCATGAAGCCATCGGGCCCCTGGAAAACCGTCTCCAATGGTAGGTGCGGCCTTTCCTCCTCGGCCAAGCGCGCGAAGTGCTCCTCTAAACGCCGGTAGGTCTCAAGGCCTTTTTCCATGATCCTCTCCGGCTCGAAGAGGACGACCTGGGCCTTGGGGCCCAGGTACGAGGCCAAGGAGGCGCCAGGACCGTGAAAGAGCCAGGCCCAATTTTCTAGGTCGTCGAAGACGATATTGTTTCGGAACCGATCGGCTATGGGTTGCCAAAGGTCCCTGGGCCACTCTTTTTCCAGGGCCAGGTCGGCCAACTTTAAGGCGGCCGCGGCCCCGGCTTCCTTAGTCAGGCGGACTTCCGAGGCCGGGAGGAGACAAACTCGGTCCAAAGGCCCCACTGACTTTTGGTCGTCCACCCGAAAGGCCCGCAAGGACTCTAAAAAGTCCCCGAAAAACTCGGCCCTAACCGGCCGGCTAAAGCCGGGCGGGTAGACGTCCAAAACCCCGCCTCTAAGGGAATAGTCGCCGACCGACTCAACCTGGCCGACCGAGGAGTAGCCGGAGGTCGCCAAAAAGGCGGCTAAGCCCTCGTACTCGGTTTCCGTCCCGGCCGCGAGAAAGCGGGCCTTTTTGAGTAGGCTATCCGGCGACGGGGCCAGCCTTAGGGCCGTGGCCACGGAGGCCACGACCACGGCGGGCCGCTCCCCGCCAGCCAAATGGTAAAGGGCCCTTAGCCTTTCGGCGGCCAGATAGGTGTTTAAGGTGCGGTTAAGGAAGGGTTTAAGATCGGCGGGTGGGATGAGGGCCACTTCCAAATTAGGGGCGAAAAACCGCAGATCGAAGGCCAAGTCCTCGGCCTCTAAGGCGGTGGGCGCGAGGACTAACAGCGTCCTATCGACGAATAATTTTTCCCTGGCCTGGCCGATTAAACGGGCCAGGGCGGGCACGGAGGGGCCACGAAGGCTTAAGCGGCCCTTCTCAGGGGTCAGATCGGCCAAACGGCCTTGATAGGTCGACATGCGTAAAAGCCAATGC
>JAITIH010000111.1 GCA_031279525.1 Deltaproteobacteria bacterium
TTATTACCCGATTTGAGTGAGCCTCGAATGCCGACGCCATACTTTTCAGATTGGCGGCGGTTACTTTTATCGACTGTCCAACCTATAGGAGAGGTTTTAATAGTTATTTTTGTTATCGTTCCTAATCGTAAGGACTTGCCAAAGGCTTAGTTGTAGTGGAAGATATACTTTTATGAGTAATTACTATCGTCATTGGCGAGATCCTTGACGGATGCGGACGGGACGGTCGAGACGGTTGAGACTAGGCCAGGCGCGATGGCTTTCAGCCTCTGCCGCGATAATCCGGGAGAATCATCTGAGGGCGTTCGGGATAGACCTGGTGGGAGCAAGGGACGGTCGGCGAAATAGATGAGGCGACTTAGGCCGGGAGTCAAGAAACTTATGGTCCCTACCGAAGGCGCCGTCGACCCCGACGCGCCTTCCTTTAAAATTGCCGGAATCGACCACATCGACGATCGCCTCCAAAAGGATCTGGTTTTTCGTCTTGTGGAAAAGCTCTCCGAGGACGGCGGCGTTTTTTGCGCCTTTTTTGGTATAACCGTCGTCGTCCTGGCGCCACTCTTCCGGCATGCACAGCCGGGAGTCCAACGGCCCATAGCCTTTGTCGCCGACTGCGCCGAGCGTTGCGCTGGCCTAAGCGGTTCTCCTTCTTGCCCTAAGGCGCCGCGCCCTTGATTGGCGACCCCCGCGCTCATTTGGACTTTTTTTTAGGAAAGTCGCAACCGTCGCCGGTGAGTCTGCCGTTCTCGTCGGGAAAAAGCCTTGTGGCTTCCGCTTGACGCGCCTTCAGCAGGCCGGCGTGGTCCCCACGGGCTCCGCGTAATGAATTTCAGGAGCGCCTCGAACGTCCTTCGGCTCGCCATAGGCCAAGCCAATCGGCTCGATCGACCCCCGAAAAGCTATTTCCCCAACACTAGAAGGCACAGCGGGTTTTCGCCGTCGGCCAGCTTAAGCCCCTCTTTGACGACCGGGGCCTTAAGGCTCATTACGTAACGGGCCTTTAAGTTTAAGGCGGCCGCGGCCAGATAGACGTCTTGGGTCATGGCCCCGACTAGGACGGCGGCGAGCTGGTCTTGCGTCTTTTGCTCGCCAAAGGATTTGAGGCCAGATGGGTCGCTCACGAAGATCAGGACGTAAGAGGCCCGCTCGACGAAGTCCTGGGCGCCCACTTTCGGCTTTAGGTTTTCTTTGGCCACTTCCTTTAGGCTATGGTCGGCCCAGTCGTAAAGCCAGGCCCCGTCGGAGCCTAAAGCGTAAATCTTGCAGTATGGCTTAGCTCCCATGGCCATGGGCACGGTCCATTTGTCGGGGCGGTTTAAACCGCTGGCCGCCCACAAGACGGTGGAAAGCTCCTCTAAGGACAACTCGGCTGAGTTATAAGAGGAGCCTTGGGCCGAAGACCTTTTTTTAATGGCCTCGAAAAGTCCCATACCGCCTTCGGTTTGGGGCGGGGGCAGTTTAACGTCGGCGGCTAAAGCTAGCTGGCCGCCCAGGGAAAAAAACAATAAAGCAAGGCAGAAAACGGTCGAGACTTTCATGGATTGCACCTTTCCAACATGGCCGCCAGAATCCCTAAGGCCTTCTGGGCGGGAGTGATGGCCTCTGGAAAAAGACCCGATTCCCCGGATTTTTCCGCCGCGGCTCCGGCCAGGCCCAGCCAGCCGGTGGGAGCGGCCTGGACGGCCGGCAAAAAACCGCCGTTGTCCCTTGCCGTCACCAGGACGAAAACCCCTGGTTTTAAGCCGATGGCCGTTAAATTTTCGGGATTGACCTCTGACCAGTCGCCTAAGCCCCGGTAGGCGAACTTGCCCACGGTTAAGGCCGGCTTTAAATCCTCGACGGGCCTTTTGGTCACTAACTTGACCCTAAGGCCGGCCCGAGCCCCTAAGGCCGCCGTCTCCAAGGCCAAGTCGTCGTCCCCAAAGACGAGCAAAGCCCCTAAAGCGGCGTTTAAGGGCAGCAACGACCACTGGCCGAAGGCCTCCGGCGGGATCCGGGGCGTGGTCCAGGGGCCTACGGCCGCCAGGAGGTGCCTAACGACCTTGGGCTTTTCCTCGGAGCGCTCGACCATGGTCAGTAACCAGGCCGCCCAGGCTTTTTCCTGGCCGACTAAGGCTTCTTCCCAAAAGCCTAAAGTCGCGGGGGCCAGTTTCTCGGCCACCGCCCAGAACCGGCCGCTTTCCAACGCCAAGGGCTCGCCTGGCTTAAGGCTAGCCGCCGCCTCGGCCCAGTTTAGGCTGGCCACGTCTGGGTCGTTTCGAGGATCCTCGCCGGCCAGGGCTCGCCCAGCCCCGTCCAGGGCCGCGGCTTTGGCAACCTCGTCCCGGGCCCAGACGGCTAAAATCGCATCCCTTCCCTCTCTTAGCTCCGTGACCAAAAAAGGCAGCCAGGACTTCATGGCGACGCTCCCAGTAAAGAAACTCAAAAATAAAGCGAACTTAAATTAAAGAGAGGGCGGGTTTTGGGCCTGGCCCCGAAAAAGAAACTTACGGGGCAATCAAAGCCCGCGGCCATAAAAAGGCCAAAGAGCCTCTTCGGGCGGCCCGGCCTAATGGGCGGCCTAGCCTAGGGAAAGCCTAAGCCGTCAAAGGCCCTAAAGCCAAAAACCAAGCCTCAAAGGGCCTTCTTAGGAGGCCTTAGGCCCCGCCCTAAGGCTTGGGAGGGCCAATAAGCCTAAAAAACCTTTAGACGCGAAGGCGAAGGGAGGCCAAGAAGGACGCCCCCAGGCCCTAAAATAGCCAAAGCCTAACCGCAAACCCCGGCTAAATAAGGATTTTTTAGGCCAACGCGAGCCTTTGGTTTAGGCGTTGGCGGCTCGCCGCAAAAGGGCCGCTTTGATAAACCCGGCCAAATCGCCGTCTAGGACCGAGTCAACGTTCCCGCTCTCGAAGCCGGTCCGGTGGTCCTTAATGAGGCGATAGGGCTGTAAGGTATAAGAACGGATCTGGCTGCCCCAGGCGATGTCCTTTTTATTGTCGTGCATTTTCTTGATCTCGGCCGCCTTCTTGTCCTCTTCCAATTGGTAGAGACGGGCCTTTAAGACCTTCATGGCCAGATCCTTATTACGGTGCTGGCTTTTTTCGTCTTGGCACTGCACGACCACACCGGTGGGGATATGGGTGATCCTAACGGCGCTGCTCGTCTTGTTGACGTGCTGCCCTCCGGAGCCGCTGGCCCTATAGGTGTCGATCCTAAGGTCCTTGTCGTTGATTTCCACCACGATGTCGTCGTCCACTTCCGGGGTGACGAAAATGCTGGCGAAAGAGGTGTGGCGCCGGCTATTGGAGTCAAAGGGGGAGACCCTGACCAGGCGGTGGATCCCCGCCTCGGTGTTTAATAGACCATAGGCGTATTTACCGGAGACGGTCATGGTCACGCTC
>JAITIH010000182.1 GCA_031279525.1 Deltaproteobacteria bacterium
CTCCTTAGGGATTTTTGGCTATTCGCGCGCGTTTTTTATAAAATAGATCATTGGAATTATAAGGATAACACGGAGCTTGAGAAGAGTTAACCTCTCCACCGTGTATTGTAGTACTACAATACCTCCCAGTTTTTTTTTACGGCCGCTATTTTCCGGCTCGTTCGCCAAAAAGCCCCTTTAGGCTTAGCCTAAAAGGGTCTGGCTTTGGCCCCCGCTTCTGGCTTAGCCGGCTAGCGACGGGGCCATAAGGGCTCGGCTTGGCTTAGAGGCGCCACAGCCCGCCGCCAGTCTTCCCTCGTAACTATATATAGTTACGCGCGGACGGCGAAGGCTGGCCGCGCCGATAATTCTTTGGCGCCCCGTTCGGGCGCGGCAAATATTTTTGGCCTAAAAGACTGGATTAAACAAGAATTTATATAGTAGATAAAACAATTAGTTTCAATTTTTTTAGTTAATGATTTTAAAAGATATTTTAATAAAAACTTTATCACGAAACTAGACTCCGAATAACTGCGGCTAAGGCAAAAAGCCGTAAAAACCCTATAGGAAGAGAGCCCCGCTAGTTAAAAAGGCCCCCCGCGGCCTTAGGGTCAACTTGGAGAAAGACATGACGAACATGGAACCGGTTATTGGGCTGGAGATCCACGCCCAGCTCAATACCCGGACCAAACTTTTCTGTTCCTGCCCCACCGGCGGCCAGACTGAGCCCAACGAAAACATCTGCGAAATTTGCACTGGACAACCAGGGGCCTTGCCCCGCTTAAACGAAAAAGCCGTGGAGCTGGCGGCCAAAGCCACCCTGGCCTTAGGCGGGCGCGTCAACGGCTTTTCCCTCTTTTCCCGGAAAAACTATTTCTACCCTGATCTGCCCAACGGCTTTCAGACCTCCCAGCTGGACCCCCCGGTGGGCCAAGGCGGGGGGATGACCCTGACCTTAGCCGACGGCTCGGAGAAATTCGTCCGCTTAAACCGGATCCACATGGAGGACGACGCCGGCAAATGCGTCCACGACGAAAAAAGGGATCGGACCTTGGTGGACCTTAACCGAGCCGGGGTGCCTTTAATCGAGATCGTGACCGAGCCGGACCTGTCCTCCAGCCAGGAGGCGGTGGATTTCTTAAAAAAGCTCCACAACGCCCTGGTCCGCCTGGAAGTGACCAAGGGCCGCTTAGAGGAGGGGGAATTTCGCTGCGACGTCAACATCTCCTTAAAGCCCGTGGGCAGCCCGACTTTAGGCGTCCGGACCGAGATCAAAAACCTAAACTCCTTCCGCTTCGTGGGCCAAGCCATTGATTTCGAAATCCGGCGACAAACGGCCCTTTACGTGGCCGGGGCCCCGGTGGAGCAGCAAACCCTGCACTTTGACCACGTCAAAGCCGAGACCTGGCCATTGCGTTCCAAGGAAGAGGCCCACGACTACCGCTACTTCCCCCAGCCGGACCTGCCGCCGGTGCGGGTTAGCCCGGCGCTAATCGAAAGGCTGGAAAAGTCCCTCCCACCGTCGCTCGAGTCGGTCATGGCCCGCTACCGGGGTTTGGGCTTAAAGGACGAGGCCATCAATAACCTTTTGTCTTGGCCTGGGGCTTTAAGTTATTTCGAGGAAGCCCTTAAAGCCCGCCCAGAAGCCAAACGCCTAAGCACCCTCATGGCCGAGCTCTTTTTGCCGGCCTGCCGCCAGAGCGCCATAGAACCCGGCGAGGCCCGCCTAAAGCCGGCCCAACTGGCTAAATTGGCCCAGATGATGGCCGAGGGGAAGCTGGGCAAAAGGGCGGCCTACGAGATTTTCGGGGATTTATTCGAGACCGGGGCGGACCCAGAGGCCCTGGTCCAGTCCAAGGGGCTGGCCTTGGTCTCCGACGGCGAGGCCTTGGCGGATTGGGCCAAGGAAATCGTGGCCGCCCACCCCGACGAGGCCCAAAAATACCGGGCCGGCCAGGGCAAAATCCTATCTTTTTTCGTGGGGCGGCTGATGCGCCGCTCCAAAGGGGCGGCCGACCCCCAAAAGGCCGCCCAAGCCTTACTGGACGTTTTAGGGCCGGCCGGCCAAGGCTGACCTTTTGGGGCCTTAAGGCCGGCCCTTATTTTGGGGCCCCGCCAAGGCCTAATTTAGGGCGAGCCGCTAAGGCCTATTTTTGGGAAGGCCTTAGGCCGACCCTCGCATGGAGAGCGTATGGACGTTAAAGCCAACGCGCCTTTGGCCATGGCCAGGCTGGCCAGACTCGACCTTAAGGCCGACCTTGCGGCCTTGGGGAAAATGGCCAGCGACTTTGAGCGCATCGTCGGCTATATGGACATTCTCGCCGAAATCGACACCCAAGGCGTGGAGCCCATGTACTCCCCCATGGTCGAGCCCCTCGGCCCCAGGCCCGACGAGCCCTTGGCCCGCGACGAGCGAAAAGCCGACGACATCCTGGCCGAGGCCCCGGAGCGGGTGGGCCGTTTCTTCAGCGTGCCCCGCGTCGTCTAGGCCCGCATTTTAGCCATATGGGGAGCTTTCATTGACCGAGCTTTGGCGTTTAAACCTGACCCAGGCCTCTCGCGGCCTTAAGAACCGGGACTTTACCGTAACCGAGCTAGTCGGCTCTTGCCTAGACCGCCTTAAGGCGACCGAGCCGACCGTGGCGGCTTGTCTGGCCGTCTTGGAGGAACGGGCCTTAGAAAGGGCTAAAGAGCTGGACGGCCAGGGCTTTGATGAGTCTAAGGAACTGTGGGGCCTGCCGCTCACGGTCAAGGACGTTTTCTGCCTCAAAGGGGCCCCGACCACGGCCGGCTCCCGGGAACTGGCCAATTACCGCAGCGCCTACGAGGCCACGGTGGTAAGACGCCTAAAAAGCGCCGGGGCCGTCATAATCGCCAAGACCAACTGCGACGAGTTCGCCATGGGCTCTTCCACTGAGTTTTCGGCCTTTGGCCCGACTAAAAACCCCCACGACCCCCAAAGGGTTCCCGGCGGGTCTAGCGGCGGGGCGGCCGCCTCGGTGGCCGCCGGCCAGGCCCCTGGAGCCTTTGGCACCGACACGGGCGGCTCCATTCGCCAGCCGGCCGGGCTGTGCGGCTGCGTGGGCCTAAAACCCACCTACGGCCGGGTCTCCCGCTATGGCGTCGTGGCCTACGCCAGCTCCTTGGACCAGGCCGGGCCCCTGGCTCGGACCGTGGCCGACTGCGGCCGCCTCTTGGGGGTCGTGGCCGGGCCCGACGAGCGCGACTCCACCGTCTCCACGGCCGCCTTACCCGACTTAAAAAACCCCGTCCCTTGGGACCCGAAAGATCTGGTCCTAGGCCTACCCACCCAGCTGTGGCCTTCAGACCTCGACCCCGGGGTGGCTAAAGTCCTTGGGGAGGCCAAGGCCCGGCTGGCCGAGGCCAAGGTTAAGCTCGTGGAGGTCGACCTACCCAGCCTTAAGTACGCGGTGGCCGCCTACTACATCCTGGCCACGGCCGAGGCCAGCACCAACCTGGCCCGCTACGACGGGGTCCGCTACGGCTTCCGCCAGCCCGAGGCCCGGGATCTTCTGGAGCTCTACGCCGCCACCCGCCAGATCGGCTTAGGCCCTGAGGCCCGGCGGCGGATCTTATTGGGGACCTTCGTTTTGTCCAGCGGCTTTTACGAGGCCTACTTCCGGAAAGCCGCCCAGGTCCGGCGCCTGGTCTTTCAGGATGTCCAAAAGGCCTTAACTGAGTGCCACTTCATCCTGGCCCCGGCCTCCAGCCTGCCGGCCTGGCCTTTGGGCTCGTTTTTGGACGACCCCTTGACCGTGTACCTCATGGACCTCATGACCCTCCCCCTTAACCTCCACGGCGGGCCAGGCCTGTCTTTGCCGGCCGGGCTAAGCGATGGGGGGTTGCCCGTGGGGGCCCAGCTCTGGGGCCGGACCTTAGACGAGGAAGGGCTGCTCTCGGCCGGGGCTTTGTTGGAAAAGCTCTGGCCCCCTATGCCCTGGCCCAACCTTTAGGCCAAAAGGGGCGTCCCCTAAAAATTATGGAAACTTGCCCGGCCGCGAAAAACCTGTTGCGAAGCTAGGCCGGTTGATATATTCTTTTTCCTGATTCCCGACCAAAGCTCATGAAGGCTAAACAATCTCCAGAAGGGGCTGACTTTTCCGGCGGGTCGCGATTTGGCTTTTTAAATTCTCTTATTTACACATTAACAAACATTAATTTATAATAAAACTCCCATATAATATATTTTTAGGTTTTAAGTGGCCTTAAAAAAGCTTCGCAAAGGCCAACCGCTCGCGCTCGCGCTCATGACCGCCTTAACCTTAGGCGAAATACGATAATGGGGGCAGATTGCCCCCTAACTTTTGTCCGAAGGAGAACTCCATGACCAAAGCCGAGCTCATCTCTCAAATCGCCCTAGACGCCGGGCTGACTAAGGCCAACGCCCAAAAAGCCGTCACCAGTCTCGTTACCGTGGTCCTTAAGACCTTAAAAAAAGACGGCCGTCTGCCCATTTACGGTTTGGGAGTCTTCGAGGTCGTCAAAAAGCCCAAGCGCCAAGGCCGCAACCCCCGCACCGGCGAGCCCTTGACCGTCAAAGCCCACAAGGCCGTCAAGTTTAAGCCTTCCAAGGTCCTCAAAGAAAGCGTCAACAACGGCAAGTAGTCGGACCGCGCCCCCCACCCTTAAGGCGACTCGCCAATGGGTCGCCTTTTCTCCGGGCCGCCGCGAGGCGATAAGCTTTTGGCCTCTCTCGCCGCTTAGCCGCCTTGCCTTTTAAGGCCAACTTCCCATAAAGCAATCCCCTCATAAGGCCATCCCCTGGTAAACGATAGGCTCTATATCCTCCCTTTTCCCTTATCGGCCCAGGCCATGACCGCCTTACGGCCCACTTGGCTTTCGGCTTAAGAGGCCGAGCCCTTTTGGCTAAACTCAACTAACCGAACTTTAACCAGGATTTTTTGCCGATCTATAACCAGTATTTTTAGAAATGGCCTACCTTTAGGCTTTTATTTTCAAAAACCGAGCATAAACGCTATGGCGATCGCTAATTAAGCGCGTAAATGATTTTATAGCGCTATCAAGACTAATTACTTATTTAATATTTATATTGTAATTATTTAGTCGGAAGTTCCTGGGCACTTTTTTATAACATACCGTTTTTACTATGTTATTTATTTTTTCTTATATTTTTGTACCCATTAAAAATTTTAATATTTCTCTTGACAAAAAGATTTATTCTGGTATTATGTAGCCATTCGAGTTTTTCCAACATCC
>JAITIH010000349.1 GCA_031279525.1 Deltaproteobacteria bacterium
GTTCGCCCAGGCGACCATGGCCACCCGGACGGCCTCGGGTCTCGTCCTAAACGATCTGGCCGCCAAAATGCCCGAGCTCATTGGGGGGAGCGCCGATTTGGGCCCCTCCAACAAAACCGAGCTAACTGGCTTAGGCTCGTTTCTCCCGCTAAGCCCTAAAGGCCGCAATATGCACTTTGGGATCCGGGAAGAGGCCATGGGGGCCGTGGTCAACGGTTTGGCCGTTTACCAAGGCCTTAGGCCTTATGGGGCCACCTTTATGGCTTTTTCCGACTTTCTGCGCCCGGCCGTCCGGCTGTCGGCCCTCATGGGGGCTAGGGCCATTTACATTTTTACCCACGACAGCGTGGGGGTGGGGGAGGACGGGGCCACCCACCAGCCGGTGGAGCAGCTGGCGGCTTTGCGGATCATCCCAAGACTAACGGTCGCGCGGCCAGCCGACGCCAATGAGACGGCCGTCCTCTGGCTGGAGGCTATTAAGCTTAATGGCCCCGTGGCCTTCGTCTTGTCGCGGCAGGATCTATTGGTCTTAAATCCAGAGGAGTACCCGGCCGTCTTGACTGGCCCCCAAAAGGGCGGTTACGTCTTGTCGGAGGCCGACGGCGAGCCGGAGGCCATCGTTTTGGCCACCGGCTCTGAGGTCTCGTTGGCCCTTTCGGCCCAAAAGCTTTTAAAGGGTCAAAAAAGAGTCCGGGTGGTCTCGCTGCCCTCGTGGGAGATTTTCGAGCGGCAGAGCCAAAGCTACAAGGACGGCGTGTTGCTTCCTAACTTAGATAAGCGCTTAGCCGTCGAGGCCGGGCTTTCCATAGGCTGGGAGCGCTACTTAGGGCCCAAAGGCCAAATGATCTCGGTCGAGGATTTTGGCCACTCGGCCCCGGCCGCGATTCTTTTCGCGGAGCTGGGCTTTACCCCGGAGAACGTGGCGGCCCGGGTTTTAAGCCTTTTTGCTTAGGGAGTGGCTTAATGGCCGCGGCGAATCAAGGCCTGACGACCGGGTCTAAAGGCCTCCAAAAATCGAAGGCCCAAACCCCCCGAAATCCTAAGGCCCCAATCCCTTTGAAAAACGCGGCCAAGGTCGCCCCCAAAAGCCAAGGCCAATCCGCCCATGGCTCCGAGGCCGACGTAGCCCAAATGCCTAAGGCCAAAGCCGCCCGTCAAAGCCAAAAGAGTCCCCAAAGGCGTTTTACCCCTCGGACGAAAAAAGACGTCGCGGCCATTTTAGAGTTCTTTAAGTCGACTTACCCCAACGCCAAATGCGGGCTTAGCTTTAAGAGCCCTTACGAGCTTCTGATGGCCACCATTTTGTCGGCCCAATGCATGGACAAGACGGTTAACCAGGCCACGGTCAAGTTGTTTCTAAGGTTCCCGGACGCGGGAAGCTTGGCTAAGGCGAGCCTTTCTGAGGTGGAGGATTGCGTCCGGATCTGCGGGTTTTTTCGGCAGAAAGCCAAAAGCTTAGTCGACTGCGCCCAAGCCATCGTCTCGCGCTTCGCCGGCCAGGTGCCGGCGACCTTGGAGGAGCTGGTGACTCTAAAGGGGGTGGGCCGCAAGACGGCCAACGTGGTTTTAGGCGAGGCCTTTGGGGAGCCTGGCCTCACCGTGGACACCCACGTCAAAAGGATTAGCCTAAGGCTAAACCTTTCGGATAGCCAATCGCCCGACCAGATCGAGATCGACTTGATGGGGCAGATCCCCAAAGAGAGCTGGATCGAGTTTTCTCGCCAGGTCATCGCCCACGGCCGAACCCTCTGCCTGGCCCGCAAACCCCTCTGCCCCCGGTGCGGCCTAAGCCTCTGTCCCTCCCGGGTCGCCGCTTAGGGCAGAGGGCCTTAAGGCCAGACGGGCGCGCGGCCTCCTTAAGGCCAGACGGGCGCGCGGCTAAAATCTGAGGGTAATCGCCAAAAAAACTTAAGGGCCGCGTCGGGCGCCTCTTCGGCGGGCTAAATAGGGCGAGGCCAGCCGACGCGGGGCCCCGAATGGTCTTTTGGAACTAAATGAGGACGAAAAAAGCCCCTGGCCGGAATCTGGCGGAACCGGTCAGGGGCTCGTTATTGAAATGGTTGGTTAGGCGACCATGATTTGACCGGCCGCCACCGAGGCCAAGGATATTCTAGCGTCTCCCACGGCCACCAGAACGCCCGCCGAACTTTTGGTAATGACTTTGATGGGCGCGCCAGGGTAAATGCCTAAGGAAGCTAGTCGAGCGCGCTCTTTATCGTCGGCGGAGACGGCTAACACTAGGGTTTCTTGGTCGACTTGGTAATCAGGCAAACTTAAGCCCATTAAGCTTCCTCCTTTAAGACAAATCTTATGAGGCTAAAAAAATTAATTAAGCGAGACGGCCTTACGTGAACGCCGGCCCATGGCTCTCGCTAGACTGTTGAAAATGATTCTCAAGAGTCATTATATATCAGAAATCTTTTCAAAGGAAGAAAAATTATTTAACCTAAATCAGCCCACATATTGTAACGACTGAAAAATTGCCCCTATATTTGGGGGTCGGCCGGGCTGGGGGGAAGAAGCCTTAGGGCTTTAAGGACTGGCGTCCCAGGCGGAGTGGGCCATAGGCTTTGACCCTTGAGCGCTTTGCGAGGTTTCTAAGAAATAGCCCCCTTCCGTTTCTTTTATTCCGCGCTTCCGGCCGTAGCTGAAGGCTTTTTGGGGACAGGGGGAAAGCGAAGGGATAGGCGACGGAGAACGGGGCTAAAGGGCTAAATGGCTTTGGAGGGGTTTTGAGGTTCGCCCCAGGACTCAAGGCCCTGGGACGAAGCGGCCAAAGCCACGGGGCTCGGCCAAACGATAAGCGGCTGCGCGACGGAGGACGAGGCTAAAGGGCTAAAGGGCTTTGGAGGGGTTTTGGGGCTCGCCCCAGGGCCCAAGGCCCTGGGACGAAAAGGGCGGCCTTATTTAACCGCGATGATGACGTGGGAAGCCTTAATCAGGGCGATGGCTTCGTCCCCGGGCTTCAATCCCAGGTGGGTCGCGCTTTCGTTCGTGATTATGGCCGCCAAAGACTGGCCGCCGGGCAGGTCGATAATGACCTCGCTGTTGACGGCCCCGGTTTTGACTTCCTTGACCTTCCCAGCGTATTGGTTGCGGGCGCTGGTTTTAAGGCCTTTCTCCACGCTGACGATGACCCAGGAGGCCTTGACTAGGGCGCAGGCTTCCTTACCGACCTCCAGCCCCAAGTTTTTAGCGCTGGCGTTGGTGATTATGGCCGCGACCGAGGAACCGCCGCCAAGGTCCAGAATTACTTCGGTGTTGACCGCCCCAGTGGTGAGATGGCTGACTTTGCCGGCCAATTGGTTGCGGGCGCTGCTGATAGTTCCGCAGGACATAATTATAATCCTTTCTTGGTTTAAATTTTTAGGATTTCTCCTATAATAAGACAATGACTATAATTCTTTTTTCTCTAGAATTATAGTCAAGAAAAAGAGTGAAATATTTTTTTGAAAATGAATTTATGGTAGTAAAAAAGACCAAACTTGAAGATTTATATCTAAATTTACCAATATTCTTATATGTCTTTATTGACTGAAAAAAAATAAAATTGTCAAAAAAAATTTGTTATTAAATTGTTGACGGTCTAAATATAGCGCCTCTTCGCAAAAAAGTCAATTAGATTTTTAGCGATTTCTGGCCTAAGGCCCGGGAGCCACGTTTCGGTTGGCCACGTTTCGGCTATTCGCGTAAGGGAAGATCTTAAGGGGGATTGGCCGGCGTTCCGGCGACCTAAAGCGGCCGCTGAAAGGGGCTGGCCGGTCTTCGGCTGAGCCCCCAAGTGGCCAAAAAATGGT
>JAITIH010000216.1 GCA_031279525.1 Deltaproteobacteria bacterium
GGATGTTGGAAAAACTCGAATGGCTACATAATACCAGAATAAATCTTTTTGTCAAGAGAAATATTAAAATTTTTAATGGGTACAAAAATATAAGAAAAAATAAATAACATAGTAAAAACTGTATGTTATAAAAAAGCGCCCAGGAACTTCCGTTTAAGGCCTGGCTACGGCAAATTCAGAGCCTCGTCCGGGTTGGCCAGGGCCAGTCGCGCGGCCTCGGCCCTCGCCACGGCCGCTTGGGCCGGGCCAAAGCTCGCGAAGATTTCATAGGCGGCTTTTAAGGCCTCGACGGTCAGACGAGGCTCCCAAGAGTCGAGCTTATAGAGGTCCAGTTGGTCCATCAGCCAGTTGGCCAAGCCTAAGGCCAGCTCGCCCCGGCCTAAACGGAGCCACAAAAGGGCCTCGACGATTCGGACCCGAAACAGGCCCCGGCCGTCGGCCGGCCTTTGGGCCGGGTCGCCTAAGGCGACCAAGCCTTTGGTCGGGTCGCCCGTCAAAAGGGTTCGGGGGTCGAAAGCCTCGGCCGCCTCGCCTGAGCCGGCTTTCGGCCCTTCTTGGAGCCACTGGTCGGTCCCCGGGGAAACGAACGGGGCGCCGTCCTCAAAGGTCAAAAGCCTTAGGCTCGGCCAGAGCCGGCGGATAAAGCCGATTTCCGCCTTAAGGGTTTCGGCCGCCGCCTGGTCGCCCAAGGCCATTAAGCTCTCGACCCGGCGACGGTGGAGGTCCAGCCAAAAGGGATAAACTCTGGCTTGGCTCTCCAGGGCGTTTAAGGCCTGTTCCGGGCGATTGGCGTCTAAAAGGCTCTGGATGGAGCCCAGAAGCTCCGAAGGCGGGGCCGGCAAGCGGGTGCCCCGGCCTTCGGCGGGCGGCGGCCCGGCGATGGGGAACCACTGGAGGAGCTGGGTTAGCTTCCAGCGCCAGGGGTCGTTAAAGGCGGGTTCGGCCTCTAGGTAAGCCGCGAAGGCGGCTAAAAGGGCCTTTTTAAGCTCCTCGGCGCTTAAGGCTTGGGCCGCCGGGGAACTGGAAGGGCCAGGGTCCGGGGCGGAGACTGGGGAGCCGTGGGGGCTGGGGGGCTTGGCCGGGTCGTTAAGGGCTTCCGGCTCGGCCGGGGCCAGGGTTGGGCCAGGGGTCGGGGCGACCGGAGCCGAGGGCTCGGCTTTGATGGGCAGCCGATTGACCAGGGTAACGATTTCCCTAATGTTGGCCAGATCCCGGTCGGCCAGGGTCTGGTCCAGTTTCGTTAAGGACGAGGCCATGTTCTTTAGGTCGGCGGCCGGAAGTTCCCCGTCAAAGCGCTTGACGACTGGAAGGGTTTTTTCTCGCCACCAGTCCATGGAGTTCTTGCGGGCCCGAAGCCTTTGGGCTGGCGGGAACATGGAGTCCCAGAAATTTTCCGTAAACTCGGCTAGAAACGCGGCCGTGGTCGCGAGGATCGAAAGAGGCCGGGGTTCCAAAAGGCCCTTGGCCAGGTAGACGGCTACGGTTAGATCCTTAGTGTCTTGGGCCAGAATCTTCTGGCCCAGTTCCACCACTTAGGCCCCAATTGACCCCGCCTTGGGTCCCGGAAAGGGCCGAAAGGCGCTCAATCTCGGCTTGGATGGCCAGAAAATCCCCGCCGCCGCGAACGTCGCGGCCGCCGGGCGCGTCGCCGGGGATAGGCTCTTGGCCTAGCTTAAGCAGTTCCTGATCGATCATTTTAGTTAGTGGCGGTCGCTTTAAAAGGCCAAGGCGCTCCAAGGCGCGGTCGCCAAACGTTAGCCGTCCAATAGGTCGATTTTAAAGTTCTGGCCCTCGTCCAGACCGATGGCGATGGATTTCGGCATGGGTTGGCCGGTCGACAGGCGCTTTAAGATTTCCTGGGCCATCTTGGGGGTCACCCCCGAGGTCAGGATATAGTCGATATTCCTGGCCCCGGTCTGAACGTCCAGGCAGCGGTCGGCGATGGCCTGGACCAGCTCTGGCTCGTAGACGAGCGTGGCCCCGTTGTTGGCGGCCACCCGGCGGGCTAAGGCTTTTAGCTTTAATGAAACGATGGACTCCATGGCCGCCCGGTTGAGGGAGCGGTAGGGGACCACGTTCATGCGAGCCAAAAGGGCTGGCTGAAAGTGGCTGGTTAAGATCGGGCGGATGGCCTCGGCTAAGACGTCAAGTTCGGGCGGGGACTCGGAGCTGGTCAGCTTTTCAATGAGGTCCGAGGCCAGATTGGAGGTCAGAAGGATGATGGTGTTGGCGAAATTGACCGTTTTGCCTTCGGCGTCGGTTAAAACCCCCTTGTCGAAGACCTGATAGAACAAGTTCAGAACGTCGAGATGGGCTTTTTCGCACTCGTCCAACAGAACTACCGAATAGGGCTTCTGGCGAACCGCCTCGGTCAGCAAGCCCCCCTCCCCGTAACCCACGTAGCCGGGCGGGGAGCCCACCAGGCGGGAGACGGTGTGCCTTTCTTGGAACTCGCTCATGTTGATGGAGACGACGTTTTTTTCGTCCCCAAACAAAAGCTCGGCTAAAACCAAGCCCGTCTCGGTCTTGCCGACCCCGGAAGGCCCGACCATCAGAAAGACCCCCAAGGGCTGGGCCGGGTCCTTTAAGCCGGACTTGGCGGCCCGGACGGCCTGGACGATGGCGGCGATGGCCGCGTCCTGGCCTTTGACCCGCTCGCCTAAAAGTTGGGCCAGATCGTTGACCGTCTGGGCTTCCTCGGCCGCCAGCCGGCCCAAGGGCACCCCGGTCCAGTCCGAGACCACTGTGGCCACGGTCTCGGCGGTCACCTCGACGTCCAAAAGATCCTTTAACT
>JAITIH010000351.1 GCA_031279525.1 Deltaproteobacteria bacterium
GGGGACTCCTTTTGCGGCCTTAACTGGCCTAAGCGGAGCTCTGGCCACTTTGGAGCTGAGCCGCTTCTGCCCGCCCGAGATTTCCCCAGGGGCTTTTCTCGAGGAAAATTTCGGGGTGCCCTTGATTCGGCTTAACCCGCCCATTGGCCTAAGGGACAACGACGCTTTTTTGGCGGCCATTAAGGGGTTAGGCGGCCGGCTGTGCCCGGAGGCCTTGGCTCAAAGGGGCCGGTACCTGGACGCCATGCTGGACGGCCACAAGCACAGCGCCTTAGGGCGGGCCGGGATCTACGGGGACCCGGATCTGGTCTACGGGCTAGTTCGGCTCTGCCTGGAAAACGGCCTTTTGCCGACGGTGGCCGCCACCGGCAGCGTGGCCCCCGAATGGCCTAAGGCCCTTCTGGCCGAGATTGAGCCCTTGGCCGCGACGGCCCAGTGGCCCAAAGTCGCGGCCCAAGACGACGCGGATTTCGATCTCATCGAAAGGCTTTGCCTAAAAAACGGCGTCAACCTTTTAGTGGGTAGCTCCGAGGGCCGCCGCCTGGCCGAGAAAAGGGCTTGGCCCTTGGTCCGGTGCGCCTTTCCGGTTCACGACCGCCAAGGCGGCTCGCGGGTTAGGCTTTACGGCTTCGACGGGGCCACCATGGCCCTGGACAACCTAACCAACGCTATCCGCGGCCAAGAGGAGGCCAGTTTCCGGGTCCGGCTTAAGGCGGCCTACCATCGGCCGACCCCGGCCCTAGAGGAAGGGGCGTCTTTGGCCCTTCCGGCCGAGGCCACGGTCCTTTCGGGGGCGGAAGCCACGTTAACCCCGGCGGCGGGGACGGAAGCCTTTTTGGCCCCAGCGGCGAAAGCCGCGGGCCAATCCGTCGCCCGGCTAACCGGTTTGAGCCTTAAGATGGCGACGGCGAGCCCGGCCGCCCCGGGCGAGGCCTTAGCCGCCTCGGGCGGGCCTTTAGGCCTCCACGACCCGGAGGCCTTGCGGCCGGCCTGGGGCCTGGCCTCGGCCCAATCGCGGACCGAGACTCACCCTTGCTTTTCCTTGGAGGCGGCCCACGACTTCGCCCGGCTCCACCTCCCGGTGGCCCCTAAGTGCAATTTGGGCTGCCGCTACTGTCGGCGGGACCTGGACTGCCCCAACGAGAGCCGGCCTGGGGTTTGCAGCCAGGTTCTGACCCCCAAAGAAGCCTTGGATCGGTTTTTAACGGTCCGGGAAAAACTGGGCAACCTTACGGTGGTCGGGATCGCCGGGCCGGGGGAGTCTTTGGCCAATTTTTCGGAAGTGGCCGAGACCTTGGCCTTAATCAGAGAGCATGACCCTAAAGTGGCCTTTTGCCTTTCGACCAACGGGCTGGCCCTTCCTTATCGGGCCCAGGCCCTTTGGGACCTAGGGGTCAAGCACCTGACCGTCACCGTCAACGCCTTAGACCCGGAAGTTGGGGCTAAGATCTACCGAGAGGTCGACTACTTAGGCCGAGTTTACCAAGGCCTGGATGGGGCGGCCATCCTTTTGGCCAACCAGTTGGGGGGCCTTAAGTTGGCCGCGGGGCTAGGGATGAAGGTGAAGGTCAACACCGTCGTCCTCCATGGCGTCAATGGGGCCGAGGCCCCTAAGGTGGCCAAGGAGGCGGCTGGCCTGGGGGCGACCGTCGGGAACGTCATGCAACACATCCCGGTCGAGGGCAGCGACTTTGGCCATCTCCCCCAGATCCCGCGGGCCGAGCTCCAAAAGCTTAGCTGGGAGTGCCAGGCCTATCTGCCCCAGATTCGCCACTGCCGCCAGTGCCGGGCCGACGCGGCCGGCCTTTTGGGCGAGGATCTGTCCTATCTATTCCGGGTCGACGGCCAAAAGGCTCCACTCGCCCCGCCCGCGCCCTATCCGGCTGAAAAAGGCCCGGCCCATCTAGCCCGGGTGGCCGTGGCCACCAAAAGCGGGATCGTCGTGGACCAGCACTTTGGGCAAGCCGATCGGTTTTTGGTTTACGAAAGCGACGGCCTTAGCTTAAAGCTTTTGGAAAACCGCAAGGTCGACTTAGGCCCCGGCGGCGGCTGCGGCGGGTTCTGCGGCCTAAAAGACCCCTTGGCCAGCCAAAAGCCGGAGGGATTTATCGCCCGCTTAGTGGCGGCGGCGGCCGATTGCGACGCGGCGGTGGCCACCCGCGTCGGCCAGTCGCCTAAGGACAAACTCGCGGCCCGCGGAATCATGGCTTTGGCCTCCTACGACTCGGTGGACCGGGCCGTCCTGGCCGCGGCCCGAGAGGTCTTGGGCCAAAGGGCCTTGGCCGCGGCGGAGAGGACCGGCTCTTAAGGCCAAAATGGGCCTATTTTAAAGCGGGCCGTCTCGCGAGGATTGGCTCTTAGAAAGTTTAGGTTAACGGCGGCGTTTATTGGCGCCGCCTGGCGAGTTTTTTTTCAACGGTTTTTTCCGGAAAATGCGTGACTTATGCTTTTGATCGACGCGACCTTAGCGGCGTTGGCGGCCGAAGGCCGGACGGTGGGGACCCAACTGACCCAAAAATGGGTCAAAGCCTTGTCCGCCATTGGGATCAGCCGGGTCAAGCGCCCCAACGAGCCCGTGGTGGCCGAGTGCGCGGTTTATGGGTTGGACGGGGCCTTGGCGGGGGACTATCAAGCCATATTTAAAAGATTAAGGCGCTTAGGCCACCTGGAGGTGGTTTTCGGCGACTCTCGCGGCTGGGCCTCGGCCCTGGCCTTCGCCTGGCTCGAGGAGGGCGGGACCGGGACGGTGGCCTCCCTAACCGGGGTGGGGGGGCTCCCGGCTTTAGAGCGGCTGCGCGTTTTCCTCCATTTAAACGGCCGGATGCTCCTACCCAAAGAGGGCCGGGATTTCGCGGTCATTCGCCAGTTGTGGGGGGAGCTGACCGGCCAGAGCCTGGATTTGTTCCATCCGGTCTTGGGCGAGGGTCTCTTCGTGGGGGAGGCCGGGATCCACGTGGATTGTTGGTCCAAGGACCCGTCCCTTTACGAGCTTTTCCCGCCGGCCCTGGTGGGGGCCAAAAGGGCCCTGGCCATTGGCCGCCACAGCGGCCAGGGGGCTTTGCGGTTAAAGTGCCGGCAACTTGGCCTGGCTTGCCCCCAGGAAGCCTTGGCCGGGCTTTTGGACTCGGTCCGGGACAAAGCGGTCGAGCTGGAAAGGTCTTTGACCGACTCGGAGTTCGCGGCCTTGGCCCGGGGCCGCCTGGAGACCCGCCTTGAGGCCTAAGGTAAAGCTGGCCGACGCGACTTTAAGGGACGGGGAGCAGGCCCCGGGCTTGGCCTTTTCTTTGGCCACGCGCCTAGAGCTGGCCCAAGCCTTGGACCGAGCCGGGATCTATCGGCTGGAGGCCGGCTGCCCGGCCATGGGGCCCAAAGAGGTCGAGGCCGTTAAGGCCATCAAGGACGTTTGCGCCAACGCCCAAGTCGCGGCCTGGAACCGGATCCGGTCCCAGGATGTCCTGGCCTCCTTAAGGGCCGGGGTGGACGTGGTCCACCTCTGCCTTCCGGTCGGCGAGGCCCACTTGGCCAGGAAAATCCGAAAGCCTTGGGCGGAACTGATCGCCGACCTGGCCGTTTGCCTTAGCCTAGCCCGCGAGAGAGGGGCTTTGGTCTCCGTTGGCTTAGAGGACGCGTCCCGAGCCAGCCTTGACGAGCTGAATAGGGCGGCCGACTCGCTGGCCGCCTTAGAGGTCCAAAGCCTTAGGCTCAGCGACACGGTGGGGGCCTTGACCCCCGGCCAGACCCGGCGTTTGGTCGGCCATTTCGTGGGCTTAGGGTTTAGGGTGGAGTTTCACGGCCACAACGACTTGGGCCTAGCTGAGGCCAACTCCTTCGTGGCCGCCTTGGCCGGGGCCGAAATCTTGGACGCGACCTTGGCCGGGGTGGGGGAAAGGGCCGGCAACTGCGGCCTAAGCCGCTTATTGGCCTTCGCCGCCGAACGCCTCGATTTTGGCTTAACCCTTAAGGAAGCGGAAGCCCTAGAGGAGCTGGCCAGGCCTAAGCTAGAAAGGCGGCTCTACGTCCAAAGGTTGATTAAGGCCGGCTCGCCCGGCTTGGAGGCGAGTTTTTAAAGTTATGCCAGATCCTTTTAAGGCTCTTTTAGCCGCCAGCGGCCTTGACTCTGAGCTAAAAATCAATGGTCCCTACCCAAATGGCCTTAAGGCGGCCGTGGCCGCCAGCGGGGCGCGCCTGGGGCCTTTGCCTGGCTCAGAGCGGCTCTACGTCCTGGCCGCCGACCAATTTGGGCGTCTTTCGACGGTGGAGGCGATCGATTTGGCCGCCTTAGGCCTAGACCGGGGTCCTGATGAGGTCGGCGGCGACTCGCCGACCGAAGGGGTGGCCCGGTTTCGGGACGGTTTAGACGAGCTGGTGGCCCGGCTAACCGGCGTCTCCTTCGTCGCGGCCGCCAAATTCGCCGGGATCGTCCCGCATCGCCTTTTGGCCCAGAGCTCTCGGCTGCTCGTGGAGGCGGACTTTCGCCTGGACTTTCTGGCCAAAGCCATCGACGAGGCCTTCGCGGGAGCCGACGAGGGGCCGGCGGTCCCGCCGACCAAGCCGCGAGAGGTTAGCCCGGGGCGCTACTTTCTGGACTTAAAGGCGGCCCTGGCCCAGGACCCGGAGTTAAGCTCCAAAAAGATCCTCCAGCCTTTTTTTCGGGAAACCAAATTTGAGGAATTAACGATAAAATTCGACCACTTACCCCCCTGGCTGCCCGAGGCGGCCCAAAAAATGGGCTATGGCCACCGGGTCGTTCAGGGTCCAGAGGGGGCGTTGGTGACCCTGGCCAAAGAGCCCGTCAGATAAAAATAAGACGTAGGCCCCGCGGGCTTTGTTAGCCGCTCCATTAGCCTCCCTTTTTGGGTTCGTCCGTGGGCCCCTAATAAAAGGGGCTCCCTCAGCGGTGACGGCCTAAGAGGCCCCCGCCTAAGGCCTTTTCCAGGGCCTTCGTAAGGCCTTTTCCAGACCTTCCCAAGCCTTTTCCAGACCTTCCCCAGGGTCTTCGTAAGGCCTTTTTGGGCCTTCCCGTCACCCCGTCGGAGCTAAACTTCTCCCTATAACCTTCGCCCTTAAGCCCCACCCTTTGGCTTCTCCGCCTCATTTTGCCGGCCTGGCTCCTAAAATCCGCGCCTAAAAGGTCGGTTAGGCGGGCGACGAGAATTACTCGCGGCTAGATCCAGCCAAACGATCCTAAACGAAAAAAGACGAAAAAGTATAACCAGCCACTCGCCTGGTTCAGGCGACCTTAGGCCTGACCAGTAAGGCGACGGGCCGTTGACGAGGATCAATCAGTGACCAAGGAGCCTTAGCCCTATCTTGGCGGCCAAAAGGCCAAAGAAGGCTAGCTTAAGGCGGCCAAATGGCTAAGGGAGGCTAGCTTAAGGGGGCCAAAGGCCAAGGTAGGCTAGCTTAAGGCGGCCAAAAGGCCAAGGTAGGCTAGCTTAAGGCGGTCAAAAGGCCAAGGTAGGCTAGCTTAAGGAGCCAAAAGGTCAAAGTAGGCCAGCTTAAGGCGGCCAAAAAGCCAAAGGAGGCTAGCTTATGAGGCGAGAGGGCGACATACCAGAGACGGGGAGACGACGGTTTTAGGGCCGGCCGCCAAAGACGGCTAAAGGGCGCTTTTAGGGTTTTTACCGTGAAACAACAATTTTTTTATCAAGGCTTTGTGTCTGGACAATCGCTATAGCGCCACATT
>JAITIH010000007.1 GCA_031279525.1 Deltaproteobacteria bacterium
CCTTCGGAATTGGCCCAAGAAATTGGCCAATACGACGGCCTAGTCGTCCGCAGCGCCACCACCGTGACCCGCGAAGTTTTGCTCAAGGGTAAAGAGGGCGCCTTAAAAATCGTGGGAAGGGCCGGGGCTGGGCTCGACAACATAGACGTGGCCGCGGCTAAAGAGCTGGGGATAAAGGTCGTCAACACCCCAGGCCTAAACGCCAACGCCGTGGCCGAGCTGACCGTGGCTATGGCTATCGTCCTGGCTCGCAAGCTCGGGGTGGCCTTCTCCTCCATTAAGGCCGGCCGCTGGGAGAAGAAGGGCTTGGTCGGGACTGAGCTCTCAGGCAAAGTCATTGGCCTCGTGGGCCTAGGCTACGTCGGGCGCCTGGTGGCCAAAAAGGCCGTTGGCCTTGACATGAAAGTCTGGGCCTACGATCCTTTTTTGACCCCCGAGGCCGTGACCCAAGCCGGGGCCGCGGCCAAAAGCCTAGAGGAGATCTGGGCCGGGGCCGACTATATTTCCCTCCATCTGCCCAAAACCCCGGAAACGGTCAATTTGGTGAACGAGGCCGTTTTGGCCAAAACCAAAAAGGGAGCCTTTATCCTTAACTGCGCCCGCGGGGGCCTAGTCGACGAACAGGCCCTCTACGCCGCCCTTAAAAGCGGCCATTTAGGCGGGGCGGCCTTGGACGTCTTCGATAAGGAACCTCCCGGCGAGAGCCCGCTTTTAGCTTTGGACAATTTCGTGGCCACCCCCCACGTGGGGGCCTCTTCCTTGGAAGCCCAACTTAACGTGGCCGAGGAAGTGGCTCGGCTCCTCGTGGAATTCTTAAGCCCCGGGGCCTAAGCGTTTGGTTAGCCTCTTTTCCATCGCCCTGTGCGCGGCGGCTCTAAAGGCCGGGGCCTTTGGGCCGCCTCGCTTGATTTTTTTCGATTTCCCGCCTAACCCGCCCGCCCTAGCCGCCCAAGCCTTTTCCCCGCCCGAGGCCCAAAGCCGCCACGGTCGGCGGCAAGCCGCCTACCGCCGGCTGGTCGGCTTCATCCGCGAGGAAAAGTTCGACGAGGCCGTTAAGTTCGTCAAAAAGCAAACCCACGACTTGCGCTCCTGGCCGGGCCTGGCCGCTTTGGAGGCCGGGTTGCTCTCGTCGGCCCAGCCGCGAGAGTCCTTGATCCTCTACGATCGGATCTTAAAGGACGGGGCTAAAGACCGCTACTGGGTGCGGGCCTTGGCCGGCTATCGGGCTTTGTTAAGAAGTCTTTCCAACGACGGCGACTATCTGGCCCGGGCCCGCTTGGTTCGGCTCTTGGCCTCGGAGTGGCGGAACCAGGAGGCCAGGGAGCTTTTGGACGAGACTTTGGCCGACCTGGCCTTGCCCCAGGCCGTCCGCAAAGACCTAGAGTCCTTCGCGGCGGTCTTGTCCCTTAGGGTGGGCGACTTCGCCGCGGCCGAGGGTTTTTGGCGCGATAGGCCCGACGTGGCCTCCCGCCGCTACTTGGCCGCCCTAAGGCTAAGGCAGGGGCGTCTAGGCGAGGCCGCCGAGATTAGGCTAGCCACGGCTGGCCTTTTAAAGGGTCAGGCCCGCTTAAAGGAACTGGGCCGGGCCTTCGACGCCTTAACCAATGGGGGCTTAACCGAGCGGGCCGTAAAGCTTTTGAACGACGAGCCAGAGCTCAAAAAAAGGCTCTCCGCCTGGTCGTTTCGCCTGGGCCTTTCCTCTTTAGTGGAAAGAAAGGCCGAAGAGGCTTTAGCCTATTTCGCGGCCGAGGAAAGCCGCCCGGGCTCCCAGGGAGCCCGGGCCCTATACTTTAAAGGCCGGGCCCTAGAACTCTTGCAGCGCTTCACCGACGCCTCCCAGGCCTACAAAAGCGGCCGCTCCAGGGCCCCGGGGTACTACCAGATCCTCTCGGCCGGCCGCTACGAGTCCTTAAACGACGAAGGCGTCCCCCGCTCCCAGGCCCTGGCCGCCCTAAGTCTGTTGGACGGCCCCGACGACCAGAGTTCCTTAGGTTACTTTCTTTGGTTAACCGACAAGGTCACCTGGCCCTGGCCGAGCCTGACTCCAATCGCGACCAAAAAAGCCGGGGCCGGCGAGGCCGGTCGAGCCAAGGCGGCCATTGACCACTACCTGGCCCAAGGGGACGCTCAAGAAGCCTTAGCCGAGCTATCCGGGGGCTACGAGTTTTTGCTCCCGAAATCCCCCGAGCCCCTGACCGAGGACATGGCTAGGTGGATCTTACTGGCCGCCCAGGGCGGCGACTATCGCCTGGCCTTACGGTTCCTTAGCCTAGTCAAATCTCCAAACTCAAGCCAACTCGGCCGAACCTGGCTCTACCCCATGGGCTACGGCCAGCCCATCCTCAAGGCCTACCGACTCTACGGCCTGGCCCCGCAGACGGTCCTTTCGGTCATTAGGGTGGAGAGCGCCTTTCAGGCCGACGCGGTCTCCTCTTCCAACGCCCGGGGGCTCATGCAGCTATTGCCCTCCACCGCCCGCTCCATCGCCGCCATCTTAGGCGAGCCCGAGCCCAAAGAGGAGAGCCTTTTTGACCCGGCCTTAAACATCCGCTACGGGACCTGGTACTTAAACGAGCTCCGCCAGGCCTTCGGCAATTTGCCATTGGCCCTGGCCGCCTACAACGGGGGCCCCTTTAACGTTAAAAGTTACCTCATGGCTCGGCTTGGCCTGCCTTTAGACGTTTTTATTGAGACAATCCCGCTCCCGGAGACGGTCCGCTACGTGCAGTCGGTCTTGGAAAGCCAGTTCGCCTACGATTTGGCTTATTTTGGCGTGGCCAACTACCCAAACCTAACCGATCCAATTGGCCCGATGGCCAAAGAGCCGCCGCCTTTTTAAGAAAGGCTTAAGCTTTCTAGCTAAGGTCGTATGGTCGGCGCCCGCCCGCCGCTTCTTCCGTTAAAGCCATAGGCCGAAGCTTTCCGCCGTCCCAAAGCCGTGACCGATTTCTCCATGCCAATAAGCCAATAAGTCAATGTAAGCTTTCACGGATTTTTTAGGCGTCTCAAAGTGGCTTTAAATCAAGGGTTCCGTGGATTAATCCACGGCTAGACCGGTGTCTATAACGCCAAAATCTCACATTATTACCCCAGCGGATAATTCTTGAAAACGATTTAGAGATATATCCAAAATCCCCAGGAAAAATAACGCTTCAATTCAATAACCACCCCCTAAAATTTCCTAACTAGCTGAAATAACAAAAAAAATTTTTTTTAATTTTTTAAAAAAGTGTTGATACTCGTTTTTTGAAGTGCTATGTTACTATAAACGGAGGTCATATGGGATACGTTCATCTTGGAAAATCCGGGAATAACCTGTATATTTATGGGAGCGTTAGTTTTAGGCCCAATAGTCC
>JAITIH010000010.1 GCA_031279525.1 Deltaproteobacteria bacterium
CTCTGGCCAAGGCCGGAGTCTTCATGCTGCAAAAAGAGATGGCCCAGAGCCTTTTGGCTAAGCCTGGCCAGGAACGCTACGGGCGCCTGTCCGTGGCCCTTTCCCTCTGGGCGGAGACGAGCTTAATCGCGGAAGTCCCGCCCGCGGCTTTTCAACCCCGCCCTAAAGTCCACAGCGCCGCCGTGGCCCTGGCTCCCAAAGCCCCCCCGCCCCACCCCTTAAAAAGCCTTAGCGCCTTTACGGCCAACGCCTTTCGGGCCCGGCGCAAAACCTTAGCCAATAACCTTACGAGCGCCTATGGGACGGCCAAAGCCCTAGCCGCCTTGGCCGCCCTAGGGGTGGACCCGGGAGTCCGGGCCGAAAAGCTGACCCCTATGGCTCTGGCGGAACTGGCTAAACTCTTAGAGGAAGGCGGCGGCGAGGGAACTTAAGGGCCAAAAGGGGCCATTGGCCAAAGGCGGCCCGTTTGCCCAATGGCCCGGTTTATGGTAGCCTAAGCGGCGAAAATTCCCTTTTATCGCCTAGCCGAACGCTGGTCAGGCTCGCGACGAGCCTTTAAAGGGAGCGGTTTTTAGGCTTTCTCCAAAGTTCAAGAGGTTAATCGTGTCCAAGCCAGAAACAGAGCCTTCCCGCCAATTCTCGGTCGCGGAAATGGAGGCCATAATCGAGCAGACTTTCGACAACTTAGGCCTTTTCGTCCGGGACGCCGAGCTAAGCCCGGAAATTACGGCCAAGTACGAGCCTGGCCTTATCTTCCGGGAAAAGGGCCTCACCTACGCCACTTATCGGGTCGGGGGCCTCGCGGCCAATTGCCGCTTCGCCATCTTCTCCAATCACATGACCAAAAAAACCCCGGACCCGGAAAACTACGGCCTTTGCTTCGCCGAAAAGGGCTCGGTCTTCAAGGTTTTAGGGCGCCACGACTACGACGGGGGGTCTTGGATCGTCCTCTTGCATCTGCCAGGGGGCGAATACTGGAAAGCTTTCGTCGGATTTAATTCCCCGGTCGAGGCGGACATGGTTAAAAGCTGCGTCGACTGGCTCGAGACGATGACCAAAAACCCGGTCATCCCGGAACTGCTAAAGGAAGAGTGGGTCGATTCCTGCAAATACCCCGTAGGCGTCGACGACTCCGGGGCCTTTTTCCCGCTTTAAGCCCGCCCGACTCACCCTACATCCCTGGCCAGGGGCTAGCTTCGTCGCCCTTGGCCAAGGGCCCGGGGCCATCGCCCAGCTAGCCCATCGCCATCGCCCGGCTGGATTTCCGAGCCCCCCAAGCCCTTTAAAAGGACTCTAGCCAGGGAGCCATAAAATCCCGGCACCGCCCGCCTTCGATTAAATGCTTGACCAAGGCGCTGCCAAAAATGACCGCGTCCGGCAACCGCGACAAGCCGGCCAGCTGCTGGGGCCCCGTGACCCCAAAGCCCAAGGCCAAAGGCAGGTCGAAGGCCGCCCGAGCCCGGGCCAAGGTGGCCTTGACGTCCAAGGGCAAGCCTTCCCTAACCCCGGTGGTTCCTAAGACCGAGACCACGTAGACGTAGCCCCTGGCCAACGTGGCGTACTTTTCCATGCGTTTGGAAGTGGTGTTGGGGCCGACCAGGACGATGAGGTCGACCCCCTTCTCGTCGAAGGCCATCTGGAACGGCCCCGACTCCTCCAAGGGGGCGTCGGGGACGATGACCCCGTCGACCAGGCGGCTTATGTCTTCGGCCAAAATGGTCAAGCTAGACATGACTTTCCGCGAGAGGCTGGCCCCCTCCTCGGCCCGGTCCCAGGCGTATTGGATGAGGGGATTGGCGTAGCTCATGAGGACCACGGGGGCCTTTAGCTTTTGGCGAGACAACCCCTCCAGGATCCAATCTAGGCTGACCCCGTCTAAAATGGCCTTTTGGCTGGCCGCGGCGATAACCGGCCCGTCGGCCACCGGATCGGAAAAAGGCGCCCCAATCTCAATGACGTCGGCCCCGTTTTCGTCCAGCTCGCTAAGGCAATCCCAAAACTTATCCGGGCTGGGGCAGCCGGCGGTCAGAAATGGCACCCGCGCCGGCCGCTTTTCTTGGGCGGCCGCCAATATCGCCTCGGTTAGCCTCGAATGCGCGCTCATAACGCCTCCATCTTAGGCCAAAAGGCCTATAGCCCTTATGGGGTTAAAGATCTTCCGGGCCCAGATTGGCCAAGACGATGTCCAAATCCTTGTCGCCGCGGCCGGACAGGCAAACCATGACCTCGGAGCCAGGGGCGATCTCGGCCCGGTTGGCCAGGACCCAGGCTAAGGCGTGGCTGGGCTCTAGGGCCGGGACGATGCCCTCGGAGCGGCTTAAGGTCAAAAAAGCCTTGATGGCCTCGCGGTCGTTGGCTAAGCCGTACTTGACCCGGCCAATGGCGTGCAAGTAAGCGTGTTCCGGGCCTACGGCCGGGTAGTCTAGACCGGCCGAGATGGAATGCGAGGGTAAAACCTGGCCTTTGGCGGTCTGAAGGACCATGGACATTTGGCCGTGGAGAACGCCGGGCCGGCCTAAGTTTAGGGGGGCCGAGTTGTAACAGCCAGGC
>JAITIH010000024.1 GCA_031279525.1 Deltaproteobacteria bacterium
AGGTCGTGACCAGGATCATGCCCGAACGGGACCCGCTGGAAAGGGCGTTGGGAGTTACGGCGTTCATTGTGGCCTCCAGGCTATGACGGCGCCTTAGTCGTCCGCGTGATCGACGATGCTTAAATAAGAGATGGTTAAAGGCGATTTATTGGCTTTGACCGTCACCCGAACCTCGTCCGTTTTAGACGACGGGGTTTTAAGGTTAATTACGGTCTCCCTAGTGAAAAAAGCCTGGGCCTCGGTGGAGCAGCTTAGGCCATTTTTATCGAAAAACTCGGTAATCGTGGTCGATGAGCCCGAAAAGGTGGGCATGAAGGACCTTATTTCCTCGATTTTCGAGTCGGCCAGAAAGACGGCCTGGAACTGGATCTCGTTGAACGAGCCGCTACGTAAGGCCGCGGTGTTCATGGAAATGGCGGCGAAAAAGCCCATGAGGATGACTAGTAAGGCGAAAAGCGTCTCTAATAGAGTAAAGCCAGGTTTTTGGCTTTTAAGGCTTAGGCTGACTAAAGGAGACTGTTTCATCTTAATTCCCCGCGTAGGATAGCCATCGTTTATTTGGCCGCTGGCTAAAAGCCCCGCGTTTAATGTTTGGGTAAAGCCGCGATCCAATGGATTTTGGCGAAATTATCGCGAGCGAGGCCAGCCGAAAAAAGGGTCATTTAGACGCTCTCGTCTTTAAGCCTCACGTTCCCGGTGCTGTTAATGACGTCCAAGGTCCAGCCTGGCAAGGACTGTTTGCGATCGCTGGCCAAATGGAGGGAGATTTTGCTGTAGGTGATGGCTTCCCCGCTGGGCACGTAAACCACCACCACGCTGTCGCCGGCGAAGCCGTCTTCGTTGTAGACCCCGTAAGTCCGGGGCCCACTCCCGTTCATGGAATAAAAGCCGTTGAAAAAACTTTTATAGTGATCGAATTGCTCGCGCTTTGACGTATACACTGATTTATAAGTCGGCACGGTCGAGCTGTTAAGCTCGATTTTGCCGTTCGGGATCTCAAGCCAACGCCGGACCACGCCCGAGTCGTCGTAGACCGCCAACTCCACGTCAAGGCGGCAAGGGTTCTTTTTGCCCCCGTAATTGAGGGTCTCCGCGGTGCAGTCCAGCAAAACTCGCGTCGGCCGATTATAGTTAGAGGCCACCTGACGGGCCCTCTGCAAGGCGAACATGATTTTCCGGCCGTCGGCCTTAAGGTCCACGTTTGGCACGAGGGTTATATAAGTGGGGATGGCGATACCGAGCAGCACGCCTAAAATCGCCACGACCACTATCATCTCTACGAATGAAAACCCCGCCGGGCTTCGTTTGACAATCGCGTAGCTCATGTCTATCTCCAAAATCATAAAATGACGTTTAGAGGCCTTTTTTTGGAAAAATTGACGAATAAAAAATCGCGGTTCCTCGTTCGCCTCGGGGATAGCGTTTTCCTTATCGTCCGCTTTTCGCGAGCGAGGCTCGCGTTCTTCGTTCGCCGCCCGAACTTCAAAGGAATGGCTTAAAAGTTCCTAAGGCTCACGATGGATTCCAAAGCCCGCCGGCGAAATGGGTCGGAGCCCACGGGCTTGTGATCCAAGGCCTGGATTCGGGGGTACTCGTTTAAGTAAGGATCCCGGGTTAAGGATTTGGAAACCAAGACGATCCGAGCCACTTTTAAGACGTTTTCCGGCTTGGAAAGGTCGTAGCCGGTTAAGCCTTGGACCAAGTTGGCTTCCACGGTCGGGTCGGCCTTGGCCACGGCGAAGGCCACCTGGAGGTCCTCAATGCCCTCGGCCAAAAGCTCGTTCGATTCTTGAAGGGTGTCCATGACCAAGGAGTCGGTGCTTGTGTCCACCCTAAAGGAGTGGACGTAAAGCCGGCGAACGTTGTAGACCAAACTGCCTTCGGGAAAATTGCTTCCCCCGCTTAGGTAGCCGGGCGGGAAGGAGCTTGGGGTCGAGCCCACTGAGACGTTGGGGAAGGCCGAGGCGTCGACCTTGGACTCTAAGACGACGGCTTGCCCGTTGTTGACCACGGCCAGATTGTCCCGAGGGGCCAAGACCTCCTTGTGGTCGATGGAGCTCGGGTATTCGATGATGGACGCGGGATCTAAGCGCAGGGTCGAGTCGTTGGCCGAGTAGGCCGACTCCAGCCGGCCTAAGGGGGCGGAAAACTCCGGGGCCAAGTAAGAGACGGTCAAGACGTCTGGGGCGTCGGAGTGGCCGTCGAACCAAACCGGCTGGACCCCAAAGGACGTGACGGCGGGGTCGTAGCGGAACCAGGCCACTGGATCCCCTTCATCGTTTTTGGTGTAGGCCAAGATCCTGCTATTTTGGCTCAAGCCCAAAAGGGAATAGCCGTTGCCGGCCATGCGCATGTCGCGGGAGATGAAGGTGATGGCCGATCGGAGGTTCAGCATCTGCTCGGCCAAAGAATCCTGCCTCACGTAACTGCGGGAGGTGGTGATATATATTAATAGGGCCATGGAGATGAGAATGGCTCCTAAAAGAATGACCGTTAATAGCTCGACTAAAGTAAGGCCCGGTTTGTCGCCAAAAGCCTTAGCCTTCGAGAGAGGGAGAGTCATAATCCGAATCCTCGCGAAAGAGGCCGCCGCTAGCCGCCTATAGGGGCTACGGATAAAAGGTCTTGCCGCGAAAGAGGGCCGGCCCCGACCTAATTGGGCGGGAATAGCTCCACGTTAATAATTTCGGCGGAGCCGGGAACCGACACGATGGCCTCGCGCCCTTTCCATTCGATGGAAATCGAGGGGTTGGCCAATCTAGAGTTGTAACAATGGCCGATCAAGGAGACTCCGGCCTTTTTGCTGGCGTTTAAGGTTAGGCTCGTGAACTCTTGGCACTCACTGGGGGCGAGCCTGGCCACCGCGTGCTTAAAAAGCCTGGACGCGTACCCAGAGTAATCGATCGAGTAATTGGACAAATACTTGTCTCGGGACCAACGTTTAAAATTTAAAAGGTCCGCCTTAAAGTCCGTCTCCCGATAGGGGCGGCGCTCACCGACTTCCGTGGCCAAAGGCGAGGCCTCAGCCAGGCTCGCGGCTCCCCGCCAGGAGTGGATCAAAAGATAGGCGTACAAGCCAAAGGCGACTAAGATCGCGGCGGCCACGGCCAGGGCGAGCCGACGTTTTTGGCCGGACGAGGCGCCTTGGACCCCGATTTCGTAGAGCTGGGCCATCTTGTCCACTTTCAGGATCAAGCGGCTTTTGACTCGGGACGGCTTGAACTGAGAGTCTTTCGGCCTCACGTCGTAGGAGACGAAGGCCGGATTGGCCAGGGCCAGGAATTTTTCCCCGCAGTGGGGACAGACGACCCAGGCGTCGCGGCCGTCGGCCAGGTCGACGGACGTGGGGGCAAGGCAGCTAGGGCAGAAGACTTCCCGCCTTTTGGCCTGGCTGGCCGCCTGTCCATTGGTCTGACCGGCCGCCTGGCCGTTGGTCTGACCGGCCGCCTGGCCGTTGGCCTGGCTCGCCGCCGGGTCGCCCGGCCAAGGCCCAGAAGCCAAGGGGCTCGCCTGGCCTTTTAGGGGCGAGGCGGGGGCGTGGGGCCGCACGACGAGCTTGGCTCGGCAGTAGCCACAGTCGAAGGTCAGGCCGTTGGCCGGAATCGGCTCCGCGATCCGGTACTTGGCCTGACATTTCGGGCAAGTCGCTATCTGGGCGGTCTCGGCCTTTTGGGGCCTCGGCCCTGGGCTAGGGCCGAGGCTAGAGTCGCCGTGGTTAACGGTCATAATTGACTCCTGGCGAACAGGCCGCCCGGTCGCGGGCGCTGGCATTATTCCTCTAGAATGGAGTGGTCTAACACTTCGCGCCAGGATACCACCCCTTTGGGAGTTTCCGCCACCGGCTCGACGTATGGCGGGGAGCCGCCGACGTTCCCTCCGTCTAAGGGGCTGTCCTTTTCGCTATGCCTTAAGTTGCCGCTGCCGCCCACCCCGGAGCTGGTGGTGGTGACGAAAGCCGTCTTGGATTGGCCGTTAATGTAAGTGGTGACCACCGTGGTCGCGACGTTCATGCCCTCGGAGTAGCCATAGTGGTCGGAAATGGGCTTCTCCCCGCCTATGCCCAGCATGTCCTGAGTCCGGTTGTAGGAGAGGAACAGGGCCGACCCCATGATCGGGGAAGGTAGGCCCGTGAAGGTGTCTAAGAGTATATGGTAACTCTTGCCGGCGCTGCCGCAGGAGACGTTTTCCGGCAAGAAGGAGCTAAAGGCCATGTGGGACTGGCCCCAGAAGATGGCGATGGCCGGCTGCTGAATGAGCATCTCGACGCTAAGGCCTCTCCACCAGTCGGTGCCGTCGTACTGGGGGTCGGCTGGGGTCCCGACCTCGGCGGAGTTTACGCTGGTCGAGTTGGCCGAAGTATGAAGGGCCTTTTTATAGCCGCCCGAGGCGGAGGAGGCTATGTGCTGGGCCAGGCCGTCGTAGGAGCTAAGACTCGATCCACCGACGGCCAAGGAGGGGCTGACTCCGCCGGCCTGGCCTAAAACCCGGATCGAGCCGTCGGCGAAGACGTAGACGTTGGAGACGTCGACTAGAGTGGAGTCGGAGACCGTCTGAAAAGTCAAGGACCCATCGGAGTTGCGCGGCTCTTTGATCCCGTAGAGGTAATTAATATGGTTGAGCCGGCATTCTTTGGTGTTGCCCGCCCCCTCGCAGATGCGGGAGTCCTCGTCGTTCCAGTAGCGGCCGGTGCCAAAGACGACCCAGACGTTGCCCAAGGTGTCGGTGGTGGCGTTGACCGCCGCGCTGACGGGCCGGTCGGCGTCGAAGAGGACCTTGAAGTTGCTGGCCCAAGAGGAGGGCGGCCCGGACATGTTGAGCCGCCAGACCCCGCCTTTGTCCAAATAGCCGTAGTTGGCGTAATTAGACGCTGAGCAGCGGTCTTTGGCGTTGGCGAAGTTTAGGAACGGGTCGACGTCGGTTTGGCTTTTCAGGCACAAGAGTCGATCGTCCGGGGCCGACTGGTTTAAACTAAAGTAGGCCAAAGTGTTGGTCCAGGACACCACGCCATCGGCCGTGCGGGTGACCGTGTTGGCCGGAGCGATGGCGATGAAGGACTGGGCGATAAAGCTCTTGGGCCGGTCGCTTTCGATGACCTGGACCGAGGAGTTGTTGATCCCAGGGCCCTTAATGGCGTCGAAGACGAAGAGCTTGGCCGACTGGTTGCTGTAGCCCCGGTAGGCTAAGCGACCCTCGGGTCCGGGCTCGGTTTGGCCAGTGGCCGGTTGAAAGAGGTCGTAGGTCGGGCCGCTGCCCACCAGGATTTTCCATTCGTTGCCGTTCCGGCTGACCACCGGCCGGGCCACGACCAGGCCTAGCTGGGGATGGGAAAAGCGCCACAATAAGGTCGGCGGCTTGTCGGTGTCGGTCACGTCCAGGGCGAAGACCTCGGAGTAGGAGTACTTGCCCGGGGCTTTGGAGGTCTGGGGCGAGAGCTCAATGGCCCGGCCGCCAAAGCGCAAGCCTACCAAGACCACGGTCCGCCACTGGTCGCCCCCGGACCGGCTAGCGTCTTTAATCTCGGCCACGTAGGGGGTCAAGTCGAGGAAGTAGCTGTGGGCGTAGTCTTCCCGGGCTAGCCACTGGAGGTGGGGCAGGATGGCCTGGGGGACGAAGCCCCACAGCTCCTGGCCGTCCGAGTTGACGTAGCCGTTCTTGCCGGCCGAGAAAGAGACGTGCTTGCCCAAGTTGACGGCCCTTAAGATCCCGTCGTTGGCCCCGAGGATGGCGACGTTCCGGCGGTTTTTATGTTTGACCCGGTGAGCCCCAAAAGAGGAATCGCGGTACATGTCGTCAAAGCCGGAGAAGGGAGCCCCGACGATGACCGGCTGGGAGTTAATGATGTCGCCTAAGCGGCAGGTGATGACCCGGCCCTTGTCGCCGATCCATGGGGCCAGGGTCTGGCGGGACCGCATTTTATCCTGATCCCAGCCTAAGACGTACTCGATGAGGGCGGTGGCCGAGGCGGCGTCGGCGGTCATGAGCTTGGCGTAAATTTGTTTAGCCTTAGACGGGTTAAACCGGTTGGACTCGGAGAAAGCCATGGGGGTCGAGCCGGTGATCTCGTCGTGGTAGAAGTAGATATTTCGGCTTGCCAAGAGCTGGTCCTTGGTTTTGTAGGAGGCCAGGTTCTCGGCGAGGTTCCAGACCGTGTGGACGGCCTCTAAGGACAGGTATTGGCTGCGTTCGTAATCGACGCTGTTCTTGCCGGTTTGGTCGGGGAAGACCCGGACGATGGACTTTAAGTCGGATTTGTCCCGCACGTCCTGGCATTTTTTGGCCTCGCCCGAGTCGTAGATGTCGCCGCAGTTGACGAATTCAACGATCCAGTCCCCGGCCGAGCCTAAGCCGCGGGCCCCGCCGGGGGAGTCGCCAAAGCCGCACTCCACGTCCAAGATCCCGTTTTGGTTAGTGTCCTCGCGGAGGTTGCCGTAAGGGTCGACGAAGAGGGAGTAAGCCCCGCCAATCCATTTGACCTCGTTTTCCCCGGCCTCGGACCCAAAGGGGGTGTGGATGGTCTGGTAATAGGTCCTAATGGTGATGCCGCCGCCCATGACGGAGTTGATGGAAGCCGAGGACGAGGAGCCCACCGTAAGGTTGGACATGATTTTCTCGAAGGCCTCGATCAGCCGGTCTTTGAGCTGGGTTAAGTTGGCGGCGTAGAAATAGTTGTCCGGAATGCCGTCGCCGTTAGGGGCTGGGGTCGCGTCCCACTCAGCCTTCTGGGGCACCCCGTCGCGGTTGATGTCGTTAAAGCCGCCGTATTTGGCCGCCAAAAACAGGGGGTTCGGCAGATAGGTCGGGTGGACCGACTCGCCCTCGGAGGGGAACCGGAAAAATCGGGTGGCCGTGAGGGGTAGGCGCGCGCTGCCGCAGCTGGGGACGGCCAAGGAATGGGCCTTGGCGTCCGTGTCCGAGAGCAAGCCCGGCATCTGGAGGTTGGCCGGGACGTTGTTTTTGAAGAAGGCGGGGTGCTTGTCGGCCTGGAC
>JAITIH010000104.1 GCA_031279525.1 Deltaproteobacteria bacterium
GCCTTGACCCGGGCGTTTTTGATTTCCGACTCCGGCAGGTCGACCCCCACCACGGCCACCACCTCGCCGCTCTCGTTAAAGACAGGGGCGTGGACGCTGAGCATGTCGGGCCAGCCTAAGCCGTACTCGACGGTCCCGTCGGTGGAGACATGGCCGGACATGGCCTTTTCGTAACCCAGCTCGACCCGCGGATCGACCGGGGGAGTCTCCAGCCCCACCCGGGTCGAGTGGTCGAAGTCGTTGTCGACGATATACTGGACCAGGCCGTCGACTATCCGAAAATAATAGATGTATTTAACGCCGCATTCTCGGGCCATCGCGGCCAGGGTCTCTTTCAGCCGCCGGTAGTCCGGTCGGTAGATGTCGTCCGGGCTCAGGTAGCGGCTAAGCTCCTCGCCGGCGACCAAATCCGAGGCCAGATGGCTGGTCAGGACAAGGCGCTTGACGATGCCTTCCCTTTCCGCGTTGAGGCTGGCCCCGATCCGAGCTCGGGCGTAAAGGGATAAGACCATAATAATGGCCACGGCCACCATATAGGCCATCAGGCGCGTCTTAGGCCCACGATTTTCCCGGTCTCTTTCGGCGGCGTTTGACTCAGAATACATCTCGTTCCACTTGGCGCGGTTAGTAGGGCGACGATTTTTTCGCTTTGGCTTTGGCCTATTGACGTCGCTTTTACGGTAAGGCCTGACATTTCGCCTAAATGGCCGGCCATTTTAGGGCTTTGGCGCTGGCCCATGGCGTCCTGCCCGCGGGCTTCGCCTTGATCAAAGCGAGCGTTTTTCCTAAATTTCTATTAAATAATAAGACAATTAAATGTTTTTTGGTTACCAGATTTAAATTAGATATAATAAATATTATATAGATCCTTCTAAGAAATAAACCCTTTCTGTTTCCTTTATTTCGCGGTTCTAGCCGTAACTAAAAGCTTTTTAGTTAATCGCTAACTTAACTTTTTAGCCATACTTTTTAGACCCGCTTTTTAGACCTAATTTTGATGGCATCGCAAAAAGTCCGGAAAATGAAAAATCAGAAAAATAACCTCTTGAAATTATTAAAAGATTTTGTCGCCGATTCCCGAAAACAGGGGTTTTTGCGAGACCATCAATTTTAGACTTAACTTTAGACCTCGTTGAGGCTATGGCTTCTTTATCGGCCATTTGGCCTTACGATTCTCCAGCGAAAAACTTCGCCTTGGCGGAACTTCGTCGATTAATCGCCGCCTTTAGGCCTTGGCCTGATAGGCCCTTTATGGCCCCCTGGCCAAAGCTTAGGCCTTCAGGCTTTTTTTGTCTTAACTATAACTTATAATTATAACATAAGACAATACCATAAATTTCGCCATCTATCCCTTAAGCCCAAAAAAATCCTTAAGCCAAGGGCGGGCGAAGGCCGGCGGCGTTAGAGCCTTAAAGGCCCTAACGCCAATTTAGGCCTTAGGCTAAGGCTTAAGGGCCGGCCAAGGTTCCCAGCCTAAAACCATAAGGCCTCGCCAGGCGGAAGGCCTTTTCGGCTAACGGCCCCGGCCAAAAAGGCCCCAAGGCCAAAAGCCATAAGGTTAGGCCCCGCCCACCCCTTCGCCGCTAGCGGACTTAAGCGTCTTTTGACCTTAAGGCTCCCCGTCAGGCCAAAAAGGCCAGAATTCCAAAAAAAGGCCCTTTTGGCCCAGCGAGCCTTTGGCCTGGCCTAGTAATTGTGCCGGACGTTTTGCCCTTTGGCCACGTAGATGACTTCCTCGGCCAGGTTGGTGGCGTGGTCGCCTAAGCGCTCCAAGTGAACCGAGGTGTTGATGATCTCAAGGCCCCAAGAGGCCAGGCGGCCATTGTCGTAGACCAGGCCCAAGATAAGCCTCCGGATGTGCCGGTTAAAGTCGTCGATGACGTCGTCCATGCCTAAGACCGCCTCGGCCTTGACGGCGTCCCTCTCGTTAAAGGCCTGAAGGGCCAGGTCAAGCATGACCATGGCCTCGTGAACCATGCGGGCCAAGTCCGGCGGGGTCTGGCCTAAGACCGCCCCCTCGCTGGCTAGCTCGGCTAAGCCTAAGGTTCGCCGGGCCAGGTTGGCCCCCAAATCGCCGATTCTCTCAAGCTCGGTGGCTAACCGCAAAGAGGCCGCGAGAAACCGGAGATCCCCGGCCACCGGCTGGTTGGTGGCGATGAGGCGGATGGCCCGGTCGACGATCTGGTTTTCCCGGGCGTTCACGTCCGCGTCGCTTTTGATGACCTCGCGGGCCTTTTCCACGTCGCCGGCCAATAAGGCCTCGCCGGCCAGCCTGACCATTTTTAGGACGATGTCCCCCATGGAGACCAAGCTCTCGCGCAACGCGGCCAACTCTTGGACGAACGTGCCCATAGTCATGAGCGTCTACCCCCTAATCCCCCACAATCTCTCAGCCGAAGCGGCCCGTGATGTAATTCTCGGTCCTTAGTTCCCTAGGCCGGGTGAATATTTCCATGGTCGGCCCAAACTCCACCAGTTCCCCCATGTAGAAAAAGGCCGTGTGATCGGACACCCGAGCGGCTTGCTGCATGTTGTGGGTCACGATGACTATGGAAAGATTGGCTCCTTTAATCCATTCCTCCACCTTGGCCGTGGCGATGGGGTCCAAAGCCGAGGTGGGCTCGTCCATGAGCAAAATCTCCGGGCTTAAAGCCAGGGCCCGGGCGATGCAGACCCTTTGCTGCTGGCCGCCGGAGAGCTCCAAGGCCGATTTGGCCAACTTGTCCTTGACGTCGTCCCAAAGGGCGGCCGCCCTTAAGGCCTTTTCCACCAAGACGTCCAAGTCGGCCTTTTTTCGGGCCCCCGTCAGCCTAGGCCCGTAGCAGATGTTGTCGTAAATGGACTTGGGAAAGGGATTGGGCCTTTGGAAGACCATCCCCACTAAGCGCCTGATGCTGACCGGATCCGAGTCGGGGCCGTAAATGGAGCGGCCGGCCACCTTAATCTCCCCGGACAGGCGGGCTCCGGGCACGAAGTCGTTCATGCGGTTTAAAAGTTTTAAAAACGTGGACTTGCCGCAACCGGACGGCCCGATGAGGGCCGTGACCTCATGGGCCTTAACCGCCAAAGAGACTCCTTTGAGGGCGTGAAAGGCCCCGTAGTAAAAATCCACGTCCACGGCCTCGATAATGGGCCCCTCAAAAGCCGCCCCCTCGGCGGCCAAAGGCCCATCCAGCCCGCCTGGGGCCTGGCCTTTTGGCCCGTTGGCCGCGCTCGCCTTAGCCTCGCCGGCCGCGTCGGCCTCGGCCCCACCGACCGCCAAGCCGGCCAAGGCCAACCCCTCCCGGGCGTCGCGAGACGGCCCGGCCGCGGCTCCCGCCGCCCCGAGGGCCTCGCCAATCGGCCCGCTTTGAGCTACCATTTGCGTCCCTTTCTGAGCCTGGCGCGTAAAATTAAAGCGAATAAGGACAATCCCAGGACCAGAGCCACCAAGGTCAGACAAGTTCCAAACTGCTGGGGCCGGGTGGCTTCGATGTGAGCCCCATTAGTGGCGAGATTAAAGATGTGGGTCGGCAAGGCCATGACCTCGCTGAAGATCGACTCCGGCTCGTCCAAGGTCAAGGCCGCCGAGGCCGTGAAGATGATGGGGGCCGTCTCCCCGGCCGCCCGGCCTAAGGCCAAGATGGCCCCGGTCAGCATGCCCGGCAGGGCCGCGGGTAGGACCACCTGGCGGATGGCCTGCCAGCGGTTGGCCCCTAGGGCCAAGGCCGCCTCCCTAAACGAGGCCGGGGTCTGGCGCAAGCTCTCCTCGGCCGCGGCCGTGACCGTGGGCAGGGTCAGGATCCCCAAAGTCAGGCAGCCGGAAAGAAGCGAGCGGCCAAAGCCGAAGAAGGTCACGAAAATGGCCAGGCCAAACAACCCAAAGACCACCGAGGGCACCCCGGCCAGGTTGTTGACCCCTAAGCGGACGGCCGTCAAAAGCGGCCCCGGGCGAGCGTACTCGGCCAGGTAAATGGCCGCCCCAAAGCCCAAAGGAATAGAGACGACCATGGATCCGACGGCCAACCCAAAGGTTCCCACGATGGCCGGCCAGATCCCCCCGGCCGTCATCGAGTCCCGGGGAAATTGGGTCAAAAACTCCCAAGAGATGGCCCCGGCCCCTTGGACGGCCAGGTAGAGGACCAAGGCGGCCATGACCAAAAGGAACGAGCCGCCCAAAAGGCGAATCGCCCACAGGGCCAAGGCCTCCCTAGTTTGGCGGTCCTTTAAGGCGAAGCCAGTCAAAAACACGCGCGCTACCCCCGCCGCCACCGGCGGCCAAGCCAGTAGGCCAAAAGGTTAAAGGCCATAGTCAAGACGAAAAGGACCACCCCTAGAGCGAAGAGGGCGTGGTAGTGGGCCGAGCCAATGGCCGTCTCGCCCATCTCGGCGGCCAAGGTGGCCGTTAGCGGCCGGACCGAGTCGAAAATCGAGGTCGGGATCTGGGCCGCCCCGCCGGCCACCATCAAGACCACCAAGGTCTCCCCCAAGGCCCGGCCTAAGCCTAAGATGACGGCCGTGGACAGCCCGCTCGTGGCCGCGGGGACGGTGACCTTAAAGATGGTCTCCCAGCGCGTGGCCCCTAAAGCGTAGGAGGCGTCCTGAACGTCCCTGGGGACGGCCGTAAGGGCGTCCTCGCCTAAAGAGGCGATGGAGGGAATGGCCATGACGGCCAAAATGACGCTGGCGTTTAAGACGTTAAGGCCGGTGGGCAGATCCAAGGTCTCCTGGAGGAAGGGGGCCACGACCACGAGGCCAATGAAGCCCAAGACCACCGACGGGATCCCGGCCATGAGCTCCACGGCCGGCTTGGCCAGCTCCCTGACCCTTCGGCCGGCCAGGCAAGACAGGTAAACGGCCAAGGCCAGCCCCACCGGGGCGGCGATGAGCGAGGAGCAAATGGTCACGGCCACCGAGCCTAAGATTAAGGCCAAAGCCCCAAACTCGGGCGGCCGATAGGTCGGGTACCACTCCTTAGAAAACAAAAACTCCGGTAGGGATACGGTGGCCAACAACCCCCCGGCCTCGGCCAGCAAAAAAACGGTGATGAGGAACATCTGGCCTAAGGCCACGATGGCGCAGGCCAAGAAGAAAAATTGGGCCCCCTTTTCCGTGGGCGACAGTTTAGGAGTCAGGAGGATGGGCTCTTCTTTGCTCACTATGGCCCCCCTAATTCCGCCTGGCCGGGGCGTAGCCCTCGGCCCCTAAGAGGGCCTGACCCTCGGGCCCTTGCAGAAAGTCCAAAAACTTCTGGGCCGCGGGCGAGGCGTCGACCCGGGAAAACACGTACAAAGGCCTGGAGATGGGGTACGAGCCATCCTCCACCGTGGCCAAGGAAGCCTCGACCCCATCCACGGCCACTAGGCCGACCTCGCCGCCCAAAAACCCTAAGCCCACGTAGCCAATGGCGTGGCGGTTCCCGGCCACCGCGTAGGCCACCGCCCCGCTGGAAGACTGAACCTGGGCGTCCGGCCGGTGCTTAAGGCCGTGGAGGACCAATTCCACCCACATCTCAAAGGTCCCGGAGCTGGAGTCCCGGTTGATGGGCACGATGACCCGGTCCTCGCCGCCCAAATCCCGCCAGTTTAAGATCTCGCCTAGGTAGATCCCCTTCAGCTGGCCCATGGTCAGAGCCCGAACTGGGTTTTTGGCTTGGACGATGACCGCCAGGCCGTCTTGGGCCACCGCGTGGCGGACCAAAGTCACGCGATTGGCCTTGGCCCGATCGACTTCCTCCGGCGAAAGATCCCGAGAAGAGGCGGCCAAGTCCACCACCCCGTCGATGAGGCTCTTAACCCCCTCGCCCGAGCCGGTGCCCGAGACGGTCACCGACTCGTGGGGATATTTTTTTAAGTACTCTTCGGCCGCTTTCTGAGTAAAGGGCAGCAAAGTGGTCGACCCGGAGATCCTGGCCGTCTGGCCCCTGGCCGGGACGGCGGCTCGGCCGCCGGCGGTGGCCTGGCCCTTAAGGTCCCATAAGGCCCAAAAACTCAAAAGAGCGAGACCCAAGACCGCGCCTAGGCGGATAGCCCAATTTTTAGCCATTGGCCTTTGCCATCTTGATTAGCCCTCTTACGGCCAGCGAGCGTAGCCGCCAATCGTGGCCGCTTTATCTTAGCCCTCTTTTTCCGCCGCCTTAGCGTTCGTTCTTAGCCAACTTTCGTAGTCGTTAAGCTTGGCCGGCCGCCATAGCCGCCCGTTAACTCTCTTTACTGGCCGGTGGCTTCGCCGGCCGTCATAGCCGCCCGTTAACTCTCTTCACTGGCCGGTGGCTTTGACCGAACTTTTCGCCCCTCTTTCTTAACCGCCTATAGGCTAAGCCTTTTATCTTAGCTATAAAGCTTAGCCGACTTTAGGCCAAGCCTTTTCTTAACCAACGAGCTTGGCTATCGAGTCTAGCCGGTTTTTTTTAGCCTTTTAACCGACCCCTTTAGACTGATTTTATGTAAAATCGAGGCGTTAGGTCAAGTTACTTTAGTTACGGCCAATAAATGGACGAGCTCTCGCCTAAAAGAGGCTATCCGGTCGTTCCGGGCCGTGGGATGGACCCGATTCGTCAGAAGGGCGAAGCCAAAGTCTTGGGCCGGGTCCCACCACAGGCCGCAGCCGGCGTAGCCCCAGTGGCCCACGAAGCCGGCTAAAGGCCCCTCCCCCAGATCGAAGCCCAAAGCCCTAGGGGCCCCGGCCTTGGCCGCCAGGGGCTCTAAGAATCGCCCCAAAGTCTTCGCGGTCGCCAACCCCCCGCGCCCGGCCATGATCCCGGCCCAGTGGGCCAGAACTCCCCAAACGCCGGCCACGTCCCCGAAGAGACCAGCGTGGCCAGCCTCCCCGTTTAGCCCCGCGGCGTTGTCGTCGTGAACGCGGCCTAAGGGCACCGGGCCCAAGAAGGGTAGGCCCGGGTAGCCCAAAGGGCCGCCGACCCGAAACCCGTCCTCGGTCGGGGCCAAAGGCCCCGACCGAGGGCCATAGCCCAAAAACCTTAAGCCCAAAGGCTGGGCCACCGTGGCCGCGAACAGTTGGCCTAAAGGGCCTTTGAATAAATCCTCCAAAACGAAGCCTAAGAGCAGAAAATTTAAGTCGCTATAAACGGTGGCCTGGCCCGGGCTGGCCGCTAAGGGCTCCGCGACCAGAGCTTGGCGGTAACTGGCCCTAAGGTCTTGGCGGTCGGGCTTTAAAAGGTAAAAGGGCCGCCAGGGCGCGAGCCCAGAGCGGTGGGCCAAAAGGTCCTGGATGGTCAGGTTCCTGACCGTCCCGGTCCAGCCTAGGTCCCCTAAGGTGGCCGAAAGGCTCAGCCGGCCCCGGTCGACGGCCACGGCCGCGAGGAAGGCCGTGGCCAGGATCTTGGTGACCGAGGCCAGATCGTAGGCCAAGTCCGGCCCCACCGGCTCCCGGTCGCGAGTCAAGCCCCGCTGGCCGGCCCAGACCGTCGAAAACTCTCCCTTAGCCGGCTGGCCAAAGGCCAAAACGGCCCCGGGAAAGACCCGGCCCAGGCCCGACTCCAACTTCTTTTGGGCCGCCTGGGCCGCCGGGTTTAGCGGCTGGCCAAGGGCCAAGGGCGGCTGGAGCCGGCTGGGGCTTAAAGGGCCAGTTCCCAGGACAATAGCTCCATAAGCCGGGCCTGATCCCGGGTCACCTCGTCGGAAAAAGCGGCCCTTTCGTCGGTCGGCAAAGGTTGGCCCTCTTGCTTGGCCATCTCGGGGATCGGGTCGACGAAGCTGGCGTTTTTCCGGAGCCGAAAGTCCAGGTGAGGCCCGGTGGCCAGACCAGTCGACCCCACGTAACCAATGAGGTCGCCCTGCTTGACCGCGGCCCCCTCGACCAGGCCCTTGGCGATCTGGGAAAGGTGGCCGTACATGGTCTCGTAGGCCTCGCCGTGCTTTAAGACCACCAAGAGCCCGTAGCCGCCGCGCCGGCCGGCCGACTTGACCGTCCCGTCGGCCACCGCCGAGACCGGGGTCCCGGCCGGGGCGGCGTAGTCCACCCCTAAATGGGGTCGGACGACTTTTAAGATGGGGTGGGCTCTAGCCTGGGAAAAGCCGGACGAGACCCGGGCGTACTGCAGGGGAGACTTGAAAAACGTTTTTCTGATGGACCGAAAGTTGGCGTCGTAAAAGCCCACCAGCTGGCCGTTCTTCTCGTGGCGGTAGAACTCGAACTTCTCCCCGTCGTTGGTCATCCGGATCATCTCGATTTCCGGCGGGGCGATCAAGCGGCCCTCTTGGTACTGGCCCCGGAAAAGCAGTTGAAAGCCGTCCCCGGCCCGGACGTCCGAGACGAAGTCGATCTGCGAGGCCAAGAGATCGGTTAGGCTCATGATGACCCTAGGGTCCAGGCCGGCCTTGATCCCGGCCCCCCAGAAGGTGTCCTCCACCGTCCCTTGGGTGGCCTGGTGGATGGTCAAAGGTCGGGCCGCCAGGTCGTACCGAAAAAAACCGCCCGCGGCCGTGGGCCGAAAGACCAAGGGCCTTTGGCCGGCCGGGCCCACGAACTCAATGTGGCTTAAGTCGGAGTCCTCCTTTTTGGGGTCCCGCCAGTAGGCCCGAAAAGTCGCCCCGGGCCGGACGACCGAGAGCGCCTTTTCCTTTTCCAGGTAGCTCAAAAGGGCGTGGCTGACGGCCCGGGAGAGGCCAAGAAGCTCCAGGCTCTGGCTGACCGTGCCGCCCTCCGCGACCATGGCCTCGGTGGCCAGCCTATTGGCGCTCTGGGCGGCCAAAAGAGCCCAGGACCCCTCGGGCAAGGCCGAAAGCGGCGGCAGCTGGGGGCCTTGGAAGGTCAAGGCCGGGGCCGGGGCCGCCGCCGGCGGGACCGGGGCCTGGCTCTTAAAGGCCCCGAAATGCGGCCACAGCCGCCAGAGCAGAAACGTTCCGACCACGACCCCTAGGACGAACAAAAGACATTTGATCTTCCTCTCGCCCGCCCAAGAGGCGTTTAGGAAAGCCCAGGCCTTAGCGAAAAAAGCGGCCGCCGCCCCGCGCCCGCCTGGGCGGTCCCGCCGGAAACGGGGATTGGCCTGATTCCAGTTGCTCATAAAACTCAAAGAATACCGCGACTTTTTTTAAGATTTTCAGGAAAATCGAATTGATGGGTCAAAGAAAAAAGCGCCATTAGCTACTTTAGCAAAAGTATATTTGTTTAGCAAACAGATAAAAAAAGCGCCTTTAGCTACTTTAGCAAAAATATATTTATTTAGCAAATGGATAAAAATAGCGCCATATATTCTTGCCATTATATCAAAAAATAGGAAGGTAAAATCTGTTAGACATCCAAAGAAGCCTTAGCCCCCAGAAAGCGAGGGGCTATTTAGGAAGCCTAGAGACAAGGAACCTTAAGGCCAAAGAACCTTAAGGCCAAAGAACCTTAGGGCCAAGGAAGCCTTTTGGCCAAGGAAGCCTTTTGGCTTAGTCGGCCTTAAGGAAAAGCCAAAAAAGGCCTAAATTTTGAGGGGTTGGGAGGCTAAGGGCTTAGAAAGCCCCCCTAAGGGGCCTTAAAACGTAGGCCAAGTTAGACTTTTAGCTTAGGGCGCGGATGGATCAAGGCCTCACGCCGGGCCTCGCGCCGGGCCTCGCCCTTGGGGCCTTCCGCCGCCAAAGGGGCCCCATTAGCTTTTTTTGCCAATAATCTTAACGTTGGGCAGACCGGCCAGGTTGTCCAGGCTTTTAATCCCGTCGCAGCCGGTCAGGTCCAGAAAATTGAGTTTTTTAAGGCCGGCCAAAGGCCGTAAATCCCTAATCCCTGGGCAGCCGCTTAAATTTAAATGGGTCAGGGCGGTCAGTCTCGACAAAGGCCCTAAGTCGGTAATGGCCGGGCAGCCGCCAAGGTTTAAGTAACTAAGCTCGGTTAAGCCCTCCAGGGGGGAAAGGTCGGCCAGCTGGCTGGCCCCGCTTAAAATTAGGTTGGTCAGGCCCTTTAAGCTGGCCAAGGGCTGAAAGTCGGCGATTTCGTGGTCGCCGAAGAGGACGAGGGAAGTCAGGCCCTTTAAGACGGACAAGGGGGCCAGGTCCTTAACCTTCGGGCAGTCGCCCACGTTTAGGTAGCCTAAGCGCCTTAAGTTGGCTAAATCGCCCAGTTCCTCCAGTTCCGAGCAATGGGCGAGGTTAAGGCTTATAAGCTGGTCGAGGTCGGCCAGGGGGGCGAGGTTTTTGATTCTCTGGCCCCCGGATAGATCGACCAAGGATAAATTCCTAAGCTCCCGGATCGGGGAAAGGTCCGAGAGCAAAGCCCCGCCAGTCATGGTCAGGTTAGTGAGGTTGATCAGGTTTGCAAGGGGGCTTACGTCTCGAACGAGGCGAAAGCGGCCTAAGACTAAAATGCCTAAGTTGACCAGGTGGGACAAAGGCCCAAGATCCTGGACGTTGATTCCGTCGGAGAGCTCCAGATAATAAAGGGAAGTCAGATTGGCCAAAGGCCCCAGGTCGGCTATGTAGGTGATGGCCCCGAGATCCAAGTACCTTAAGCCAACCAAAAGGGCCAGGGGGTTTAAGCTCTTCAGCTTTAGGCGACCGTCCCTAATCTGAACGCTGTCCACTGGTCCATGGCTATTTTTGATGCTAAAATACTCGATGTAAGAAAATAAGGCCTCGTCAAAATGCAAAAAACTCTTGTCAGGCGGCAAATCGTAAAGGTTAAACTGCAGGTCATCAAAAATGGCCAATAGAGCGTTAATGTCGTTTTTTTCTACCAACTTGACGGTCATGGTCATTTCCTCGAAGCAAATCAGAACCCTTTCATTGCTAATAGCAGCTAGAAAGCTCGCGCGCCGCGGCTAATTAGTGCCGTCCCAATTTTCGACCCGCGTTTTTATTAGGCCCGATTACATATTGATGATAATAACATATTTTTCCCTTCAGGATCTTAACCCACCCTCTCCTGGACCTCGAGGTTCTGGAAACTAATCAAAATATTTGATAAACAATAAAGTTATATTATTTTATCTTTTTAAGAACATATATAATATATTTTAAATCATCTTTATTACTTTTTTTCAGGGAAGTTCTTTTTTTTAGGTCTCGTCCCACCGCATAAGGGAGCAAAAGGGCGGCCAGCGGCCAGGACGCTTAGGCCGAGCCCTTTTAGCCTAACCGGATTTAAGGTGAGACGACGGCCCAAACGAGGCGAGGGGTCAAAAAAACGAGCTAACTTAGCCGGATGGGCTGGCCGACCAAAAGCGAGCCCATGCCGACGGCGGACCAGGGACCCTAGGGCTGGCTAGAAGGCGGCTTAGAACGCGCGACTTAAAGCGCGTGGACGCCGTCGGAACCAGGCGTAAGAACCCGCGGAAATTCGGAGCGCAGGAGAAGGCGCGGATGGGGGTCAACGCTCGTAAAGGGCGTTGGCGCGCCGCCAACAGCCCAATCCTGACCACAGTCATAACCAAATGGGGGTTGGCTAACCAGGGTTACTACGAGTCGTCTAGGCGAAAAACTCACGTCGTTAGGCGGTAAACGCTTTACCAGCGAACCGCCTTATACCGAAACGACACGAACGGCGGCGTGGAATTACGGCGACGGCGGCTACGCCTCCTACCCGATGGGTTCGCCGGCGAAAAGGGGAAAAAACGCTTAAAGGCGTTATCGTCTTTCTCGCCAAAGGAGCCTGCCTGGTCCCTTTGGCCTACCCGGCGACCATAGCGGCGAATCGGGAACTAGTCAATGCGTCCTACGACCTAACTAGGGAATTGTACGAGGAGTTTAACGAGGCCTTCCAAAAATATTGGTAAGATAATACCACAAACGGAGTTTGAGTTTTACGGCGCCCCCGAACTTTTGTCTCCTATACCCGCATGGAGACCGACTGGCGTTATGGCGATAGGGACCTCATATTTGGTTTCCAATATTCCGCCCAGCCGTGGCGTCAGCCGCGTTATGGCCTACGCGCTAAGGGACCCGCTTTAACGGGGCTTTAATTTCCTCTCAAGACATTTGGTCGCCTCAAAGACCTAAGGCTGGAACGACGGAAAAGCCGCCGGGCGGAAAATTTCATCCCGCGAGGTAAGCGCGCCTTTCCACGACGGTAACCGCTCACGACTTTTTCTTCGGTCCGACGACCGAACTGGACTTAGGTTCAGGCTGTTGGATTTGGTTTGGTTAATTTTTACTCAATTCTGGTCATTTAGTCTGGTCTCAAAACCGAGCTTGCCCTCGGCTCATAGCCGTGAACGAGCGCATCTTCGCCTACGTTAAAAAAGTTTTCGACGACGTCTGGCTCCTATACGGCGGGGCTAGGGGCTCCACCGACGCCTGCGTCCAGATCCGCCAAGGCGACGTTTGGCCGGTCTTTAGGAGAGCGAGGCCTTCCTCTCTTTGGCCGAGCGGCCAGGGGGAAATAGAAATCGTTCACCCCCGCCAGCATCCTGGGCGAGCCGCCGCTGGCCATAGTCGACTCCCACGTGGGCAAAAAAGGCCAAAAGGGAGCTCGCGACCGAGCGCCTCAAATACTTTTACCCCGACGAGGGCCAAAGAATCGCCGGCAAAAGCGTCTATCGCCCCTCCAACCCCCCTAGATCTTAAAAGAGCTTGGAAATCCCAGCCT
>JAITIH010000153.1 GCA_031279525.1 Deltaproteobacteria bacterium
CTTTTCCTCCTTCCCTTTTCCTCCTTCCCTTTTCCTCCTTCCCTTTTCCTCCTTCCCTTTTCCTTCTTCCCTTTTCCTATTTCCTCGCGATCTTTATTTTCTCAGCTTTCCAAGTCGCCTGAAGGACTTCGGCCCAGCCCGCCCCATAAGGTCAAAGGGGCTTAGGGGCCTAAAGCTGACGAAAGCGAGCGCGGCCTTGGCAGTCCTAGCAAGGCCGGAGCAAAGCCTAACGCCTTTTAGCTGGGCGCGCCGCGCCTTCAATGGCGAAATAAAAATCGTGAACCCTAAAAAGCCGGGAAACTTCAGGATCCTAATTGACTAGGCCCCAAGGCGCCTGACCAAAAGAGGGCCCTAGGCCTTGGGGCGCCTAAAAGACAAGGGCAAGACTATTTAATGACTATGTTAAGGATTTTTGGCACGGCCAAATGGGGCTGGCCGGCCTCGTTGACCGCCACGACCGGTTCGCCGGTGGCGGAGCTTATGCCGACCTGAGTCAGGCAGCCGCACTTTTTGCACCAGCGGTGCTCTAGCTTGTTGATATCCCCGGCCTGGACGTTCTCCTCGGCCACAACCATCCAAGCGTGCGGTTTGCCATCAATACATAGCCCTATTTGAGGTTTCTGCATGGCCATATGGCGAAATCCTTATCTAAAACAAAGTGAATTAAAGGCTATTAACCGTTAAAGCCAACCTGGCGACCAGGCCGCGGGGGAGCGACTAAGGGAAAAAAACGGAAAACTTGCCATAAGGGCTTGAATTAAATCAAAAGGCCTTGGTCAAAGGTAATTTCGTCGCGAATTGGTCCTTTAGGCTTACGTTCCGCCGCCACCCCCAATAATATACTCGCGACAGTTAGCTGTCAATATTGGCTTCCTCTCTAACTTTGGCGCCGCGGCCATTTCCGGCGGTCGACGGCGGAAGCCGGGCGCGACTTTATGACTAAACCCGCCCTATAACCCCCTTGCCCGCCGGCAAAATCGCTATTTTTTCGGCCAACCCCACCCTTAGGTCGGCTGGCGGCTAACTTAAAGCTTCGCCCTTTACAGTTTTCGCCAAAACTTTTAAAATCAAACGATAATGAGGGTCTTTCCCGGCCAATCGGCTAGATTGGCCCAGCCAAGGCCTTGGCGCCAAAACGGGCTAAAATTGACATCGGCTCGATCCAGATTGGAATTTATTAGTGATTTCAAAGGTTTATCTCCAAACAAACCTTTATCCGCCTCAAAATCCCCGGCCTTTGGGCTTAGCCCGGCCCAAGGGCCCTGAGGTTTAGGCCATGACCCGGGAAGTTCACGTGGTCGGTGGCGGCCTGGCCGGGTGCGAGGCCGCCCTACGCCTCGCGGCCAATGGCTTAAAGGCCGTCGTCTGGGAAATGAAGCCGGGGAAGTTTTCTCCAGCTCACCGCCTGTCGACCTTAGCCGAGCTGGTCTGCTCCAACTCCTTTCGCTCCGACAGCCCGGACAAGGCTGTGGGGCTCTTGAAGGAGGAGCTGGTTCAGCTTGGCTCAGTGGTCATGCGGGCCGCCTTAGAGCACCGGGTCCCGGCCGGTCGGTGCTTGGCCGTGGATCGGGTCCTTTTCAGCCAAAAAGCGACCGCCCTCGTGTCCAGCCACCCTTTGGTGGAAATCCGCCGGGAGGAGTTCACCGGGGAATTCATCCCCTCCGAACCTTTGATCCTGGCCGGGGGGCCCTTAGCCTCCGAGGCCTTGGTGGATTTTCTGAAAAAGCTAAACCCGGAAAAAAGCCTTTTTTTCTACGACGCCTTGGCCCCCATCGTCGCTTACGAGTCTTTGGACCTAAGCAAGATCTACCGGGCCGACCGCTACGGGCCCGAGGGCGAGGGCGACTACCTAAACTGCCCTCTAACTCAGGCCGAGTACGAGGCCTTTTACGCGGCCTTGGTGGAGGCGGATCGGGTGGAGCCCCGCCCTTTCGAAGAAAACCGCTGCTTCGAGGGCTGCCTGCCCATCGAGGTCATGGCCGCCCGGGGCCCTAAGACTTTGGTATTTGGGCCCATGAAGCCGGTGGGCTTAAACGACCCCAAGACCGGCCAAAGGCCGGCGGCGGTGGTTCAGCTAAGGCGGGAGAACCTGGCCGGGACCTTATGGAACCTCGTCGGCTTCCAAACCCGCCTGACCCGCCCGGCCCAGGACCGGGTCTTTCGGCTGATCCCAGGCCTGGAGAAGGCCGAGTTCAGCCGCTACGGGGCCATTCACCGCAACACCTTCGTGGAGGCCCCGGCGGTTTTGGACCCCTACCAAAGGCTTTTGGCCGCCCCCCAGATCTTCGTGGCCGGCCAGCTCTCCGGAGTCGAGGGCTACGTCGAGTCGGCGACCCAAGGCCTTTGGGCCGCCGAGTGCGCCTCTCGCCAGGCCCTAGGCCGGCCATTGGCCCGGCCGCCCAGGGAGACGGCCTTGGGATCGCTATTAAGCCACCTGGAAGACTTCGGCGGCCGCCAGGGCTTCGCCCCCTCCAACGTCAATTTTGGCCTTTTCCCGCCCCCCCGCCCGGCGAGGGCGGCAAAAAAG
>JAITIH010000258.1 GCA_031279525.1 Deltaproteobacteria bacterium
CGAATCGAACGCTAAAGCCTAAAGCCTAAAGCCTAAAGCCTTAAATAAGTTAAGGCCATAATCGCGCGACTGGCGGGTAAAGGCCCCATAGCGAAGGGCACCCTTAAACCAGCGACGCCCCAACGCGCCCGGCCGGGCCGTCGGGCCAACCCGGGCCGTTCCCTTCTTTCCGTTGGCTCGCCTGGTTCCGAGCCCAACTTTGGGTTAGGGATTTCCCTATTAGCCCGAAGGCCCCCTCGCCCTTCGCCGCCTCCCCCAGCCAGCGAACGAGCCTGGCGCGATTTTCTTCGTTAAGGCGCGTCGCTCAGGCTGGCGCCCGCCGCGCGCCCGTAGCCTACGCCGCTGAGCCCCAAGGCCATCCGGCCGGCCATTTCGGCGCCACTTTCGGGCCTTATCCCGTAGCCTCCATCGGGGAAGGCGCCTTTCTCGCGCATGGGGGCCAAAGCTTTGGCGGTCGCTTGTCGAGCCACCCCGCCCGCCGCGGCTGGCCCCCCACGGCGACCTTACCCCGTCGCCTGACTTAGCCGCCTTGGCCCCGCGCGTTAGGCTTTGGGCGATGGCTCCCGTCAAGCGCCGGCGGGGCAATCCCCATACGCCTCTTTTTGGGTAAGGCGACAAAAACTTAGGCCGCCATCCTGCGCGCGCCTGACGCCCCTTTGCCGCTTACGGCCCTTAGGTAGGCCTTATTCGGTTCGCCCCCGCAAAAGGGCCATTTCCGTTAGGCCAGGCGCTAACGCTCTTCCGCCAGCCGCCCATTCTTGTCCCCGCCTCGCGCCCCTTCGGTTGGCGCGCGCGGCCATCGTTTAGGCCCTTCCCGCCTTACGCGCGGCCCCCGCCAGGGGCCAAGCCTTTGGTGGGCTTTCGCCGCCGTGGCCAACGCCCCCGCCAGGCGCGCCAAAAAAACGGGCCTTAAAGGCCCGTTTTTTTAAAGAATATAAAAATTTAAAATTTAATTAAAAACTAAGTATAATCGCCAGCGAAGTTTCGTAATTAAGTTAAGTTAAGTAGTTGGCCAATAGCTATACGGTCGCTCTCCCCTCAGCCGGGGGGCCCCTAGCGTCTCGTCTAATAGTCGGCGTTAATCGTGACGGCCAGTTTCCGGTGAGCCCAAATCTGATAAATAATAACTATGGGCACGCAAATCAGAGCCACGACCAGCATGATGGTCAAAGTCGGGGTCGAGGAGGCGGCCGCCGCGATGGTGACCGAGCCCGACTCGGCCAGGCGCGAGGGAATGACGTTCGGGTACATGCCAATGACCCCGGTCATGGTCAGGGCGAAAATCCCCCCGCAAGAGTAAAGGAGAGATTTAGCCGCGTTCTCTTTCTTGTAAAGCTCCCAACCCGACAGCAAAAACAGGACCGCGCAGAGCAAAGGCAAGGCCAAAAGCGGGGGCGTGGAAAAGTAGTTGACGTAAAGCCCGGCGAAGGCGAAGGTTAGGACCACGTAAATCAAGAAAAGCAATAGGAATATCGGCCAAACCATTTTGGACATGTAGACGGCCTTGTTCCTAAGGTCGCCGGCCACCCGCCAGGCCAGGTACAAGGTCCCGTGGACCATGAACATCAGGACGAAGACCACCCCGCCCAAAAGACAGTAGGGGTGAAGCAAGTTTAGGATGTTGCCCCTAAACATGTAGAACTGGTTCTGGGCGTCGTACTCCAAGGGCAGCCCCCGGAAAAGGTTGGAGAAAGCCACGCCTAAGAGCACGGCGGCGACCAAAGAGGTCAGGGCGATGAGCCCGTCGCAGACCCAGCGGTACTCTAAGTTGTCCCACTGGAACCTTAGCTCCGAGCAGACCCCCCTTAAGATGAGGCAGAAGAGGAGAATCATTAAGGGGCTATAGAGGCTGGAAAAAAGGACCGAATAGGCCAAGGGGAAGGCCGCGAAGGTCACCCCGCCAGCCGTAATCAGCCAGACCTCGTTGGCGTCCCAAAAGGGCCCGGTCACCTGGTGCATGGTCGCGCGCTCTTTTTCGCTGGAAGCCCCCAATAAGGGGACCCACATGGCTATGCCCAGGTCGTAGCCATCCAACACGAAATAGACCCCCCAGAGCACTCCCCAGACGATAAACCAAATTATGGGTAAAATAGTTTGCCAATCCATGACGTAAACCTCCCAAATGGCCTCTAGACGTAATGCTCGACCTGGTTTTGGGGACTATTGAGGGCGGACTTGATCATCAGGACGAACCCGGCCACGGTGATGGCGCCGTAAATGCCAATCATGGCCAACAGGGTTAGAAGGATCTGATACCAGTCCACCGGGGGGCTACCGGCCTCGGCCGTGCGCATGAGCCCAAAGACGACCCAGGGCTGCCGGCCCAGCTCGGTGACTAGCCAACCTAGCTGGAGGGCTATGTATGGCAATGGGATCATGAGGATGTACACCCACAGCCCCCAGCCTAAGCTCGCCACCATGCCCCTGGCCACGAAGGTGGCCACGGCCACGAGGATAAACAAGCAGCCAAGGCCCACCATCAACCTAAAGGAGTAAAAGATTGGCCAGACTAAGGGGCGGTCCTCCGCCGGGATGTCTTTCATGCCCACGACTTCGGCGTCAAAGTCGTTCGTGGCCAAAAAGCTTAAAAAGCCAGGCAGCGGCAAGGCCTCCAAGACGTTCCCCTCCTCGCGGGTGAAGTGGGGGAGCTTTAAGATATGCATGTCGGCCCCGGTCTGGGTCTCCCAGACCGACTCCATGGCCGCGAACTTGGACTTTTGGTATTTGGCCGTCACCTGGCCGAGCTGGTGGCCGGCCAAGGCCAGGCCAATGGAGAAGATAAGAGCGAAGGTCGAGCCCAGCTTAAATGAGGTAGTGAAGAAGTCCACGCTCCGGCCCACGAAAAGGTGCCAGGCCGAGACCCCCATGACCACGAACCCGGTCAATACGAAGGCCCCAAAGACCGTGTGGACGTACATCCACCAACCGTAGGGGTTGGACAGGACTTCGGTAAAGCTAGAAAGCTTGGCCACGCCGTCGACGATTTTATAGCCCACGGGGTTCTGCATGAAGCCATTGGCCAGCAAAATCCACAAAGCCGAGATGGAGCCGGCGAAGGCCACCAGCCAGATGGCCGCTAAATGCGCCTTTTTGGGGACCCGGTTCCAGCCAAAGGCCCAGATCCCAATGAAGGTGGACTCCAAAAAGAAGGCCAAGGTGGCCTCAATGGCCAAAAGCGACCCGAAGATATCCCCGACGAACCGGGAATACAGGGCCCAGTTAGTGCCAAACTGGAACTCAAGGGCAATGCCGGTGACCACCCCCAAGACGAAGTTAATCAAAAAGATGCGGCCCCAGAACTGGGCCTGTTTTTTGTACTTCTCGTCCCCGGTCTTGACGTAGCGGGTCTCCATTATGGCGATGAAAAACCCTAAGCCAATCGTTAAAGGGACGTAAAAGAAGTGCACGATGGTGGCTACGGCGAATTGCAATCGCGATAGGATGATTGGGTCCATCAGGGCCTCCAATGGTTACGAAAAAAAGACGACCTCACGCCCCCCGCAGGGCCAATCGGGGAGCCTGTTTCCCAAGTGACGGCTCTTTATTATTACACTAAGCGCTTATTCGCGCGCATTTTAAAATCCGGAAAATACAATAACCACCAAGACAGTCAAATTATAGACTTATCCTTTGGGGCCGTCAACAAAATAGAGCGCCTTTCGGGTCCAATTACTAAAAGGCCCAAGGGAACCCCTAAAAAAACCTTAAAGGTTTCGCCCAAAAGAACCCTAAAAACCCCTCCTAAGGCCCCCGCCGCTAAGCCAAAAAGAGCCCCTAAGCCCTTTTGGCCCCTGGCCTTGGCCTAGAAAACTCCACTTGACGAATCCCCCCTAAAAGAGCCCTATCTTTTTAATTTTAAGGCTAAAACGACCAAAACAGCATGATATTCCCAATTAATTATAAAAATAGGCTACGCTTTTATGGCTCTTTCGCTTGGCCTTAACCATTAAAACGCCTTTAAGCCGGCTGGCCAAAGGGGCCTTTCGTTGGCCCTAAGCCCCATAAAGCCATAACTGTGGCGGCGGCTATAGCAATCCTTTCGACTCTGGCCAGGGCCTTGGCGGCGCGTTTTCGGTCTAACGGCTACAGGGAATGCTTCCATAATAACCTAATTAATCGCGCCTTTCCAGTTTTAGCCGCTAAAAACCTGGCTCAGGGCTAAAATCCCCTCAACTTGGCCTATTTGAGGAGGCGGACGGCGGAGGTGGGCGGACTTTTTGGCTAGAGAAGCCAGCTAGAGGGCGAGGCGAAACTAGGCGGCTATAGGCCTTTTGGCTAGCTTGGCCTGAGGGGCGGGAGAAGAATGGCCAGAAAAAGTGGCGAGGCGGAAAGACGCGGCTATAGGCCTTTGGGCTAGCCTGAGGGGCGGGAGAAGAGTGGGCCTGCAGATAAGGGGCGGGGCGGAAGAGGCGTCTATAGGCCTTTTAACTAGCCTGAGGGGCGGGAAAATAAAGGGCCCGCCAGAGCGGAGGGAAAGCCGCCTTGGCTGGCCCTTTTAAGATAGCGAAGCCAGTCGTCGGGACAGTCATATTAGGACAGTCGTAAGGCCAGGCCAAGCCAGGCCCGCCAAGGCCAGTCAAACCGGTCGGCCAGCCAGCTAAGGGATCCCCTCGCCTGTCGCCTTCGGAAGCTTAACCTCTGGCCCGAACCCTTAAACGTTTAAGAAAGCCAAAAGGCTTAGGGCCTAAGTCGCTCTGGCCAGAGGCCAGCTGTCGGGGTCAGAGGCCAGAGGCCAGAGGCCAGCGGCCAGCGGCCAGCGGCCAGCGACCAGCGACCAGCGGCTCC
>JAITIH010000282.1 GCA_031279525.1 Deltaproteobacteria bacterium
GATCGTCCACCAAAGACTTTAAATCCATATTTTCGCCAATAAGGCGGCTGATTAAAGCTTCGTCCTGCGGGTCCATCGCGGTCACCATTGAAACCCCAGTTGGAAAGGGGCTTTAGAGCGTTAACTTAAGTCATTAAATTAAAGGAAGGGGCCTGGTTTGTCAATCCCGCCCAAAATGGGTGGGCCCTAAAGATAGGCCCTATCGCGGCGAGGTTAAGGCTTTTTTTGGCTTGGATCGCGCCGGCGATAGTTTTCTGGCTACGTCTCGCGGGCCATTTTTGGCCCCCGCTCGTTAGGTCGCCATAGGGCCTGGCCCCCCCGCCAAAAGATCTTAAGGGCAAAGTCGCGGCGGCAGGGGCCCTTAATAAGGGAATTATTGCCATAGTAGCGAAAAAGTTTAGAAATTGTCAAGCGCGAAGGCCGTGGGGACATTAGGAGGATTTTTGGGTTTATTCAGGAAAAATCGATAGATTTCAGGATGTTAGACTAAATGGTCCCTCCAGCCTCGCCTTTGCTTTGTCAAGCCTTACCTTGAGGAAAACGCCTTAGTTTTGGGCGTTTTGACCGGAGTTTGGGAGGGGCATGGAGCTCTTTTTGGCTTTAGGGCTTATTTCCCATAAGGCGAGGGGGCCTTTCGGCTAGCCAGGCCGGCCAGCTTTCCTGGTCCTTAAAGGCTAGCTTTAGGGCAATCGAATCCGCCTTAGCCACGAAAAATTCCTCATCCCTAAACTCCCCTCGCCTCCCCGCCTTTCTTGGATTTTATTGCTAAGCTTCCGCCCACGCCGCCCGGGCCATAGAAGCGTTCGTCCAAATGGCGGCCGCCTTTTTCGGCCTCGCCCTTTAGAGCGGATTGCCCTAGCGGCTTGGCGAGCGGCCCGCCGGTGGGCTTATTGGGCGGGCCGACCGCGGGCCGAAGGGCCTAGTTTTTTGGGTAACTATCCACTAATTTTAAGGCGGTTAATTGAAGGCGGAAAGAGCGTTAAGGCCGAATTCTGGCTAGATGACCCTGGTTAGGGCAATTATTTATAAATTTCAAGATGTTAGTCGTTAGAAAAGCGGTTAAGCCCGATTAGGCGCCCAAATAGCCCTGGCCTGGGGAAATTATCTATAAATTTCAAGGAGTTATCCGACAAGCAAAAAAAGTCCGATTACTCGTAAATTAGCCCTGACAAATGGCCCTCAATAACAAATTTATCTATAAATTTAAGGATGTTACCCGCAGATCAAAAAGGCGATTTCGCCCTGGTCGGCCGACCTTTAGGGCAATTGGCTAACTTAAAGGCGGTCGGGGCCGCCCGATTCGGGCTAGAAGTGGTATATTAAGAACAATATCCAAAAAAAGCCTTGTTTTTAAGGCGATTCAATTTGGGGCCAGTCGGTCTGGCCGCCCGGCGAGGTAGACGGAAGTGCTAAGCGCCCTAATTCAATTTAACCCCAAAGTCGGCGATCTGGCGGCCAACGCTGAAAAAATATTGGCTCAGGCCAAACGAGCCCACGCGGCTGGGGCCCAATTGGCCCTGACCTCGGAAATGGCCCTGATTGGCTACCCGCCCCGGGATCTTCTTTTGTACCCCGCCTTCGTCGAGGCGGCCAGGGTCAAAGCCTTGGAGATCGCCCAAGGGTTACGGGATCTGGATCTAACTTTAGTCCTAGGCTCGGTCGGCCAGAGCGGGAGCGGCCGCGGCCGCCCCCTAGCCAATCAGGCCTTAGTCCTTAAAGCCGGGGAGATAAAGGCCGTTTACGCCAAAAGGCTACTGCCCACCTACGACGTCTTCGACGAGGCCCGGTACTTTGAGCCAGGCGACAAGCCTTTGGTCGTGGAGGTCGCGGGAGTCAAGGTGGCGATCACCATTTGCGAGGACGTCTGGAACGACGAGGCTTTCTGGCCCCGGCCCCTGTACTCGCTGGATCCTTTGGCCGACCACCCGCCCTTTGACGTCTTGGCCAACCTGTCGGCCTCGCCCTTTTCGGTGGGCAAGCAAAAGCTAAGGGAGGCCATGCTGGCTTCTTTGACGAAAAAGCGCGGGGCCATGGCCCTTTACGCTAACCAGGTCGGGGCCAACGACGAGTTGATTTTCGACGGCCGCAGCGTGGCCGTTTCCCAAAACGGCGAAGTCGTGGTCCGGGCCAAGGCCTTTTCGGAGGATCTGGCCTTCGTCGACCTGGCCGCCCCTGGCCCGGCCCTGCCGCCGGACGGCCTTACTCCCGAAGAGGAGACCTGGGGGGCCTTGCGCCTGGGGGTCCTGGACTACTGCGCTAAAAACGGCTTCAAATCCGTGGTCGTCGGCCTTTCCGGCGGCATTGACTCGGCCCTGACCGCGGCCATCGCCGTGGGGGCCTTGGGCGAGGGTCAGGTCTACGGGCTCATCATGCCCTCGCCGTACTCTAGCGCCCACAGCGTGACCGACGCCGAGGAGCTGGTCAAAAACCTAAAGCTGGCCCAGGCCGCGACGATTCCCATCGCCCCGGTCATGGCCGGGTTCGACGAGGCTTTAGCCCCCTTGTTTAAGGGGTTGGCCCCGGGTTTAGCCGAGGAAAACGTCCAGGCGAGGATTCGGGGGAGTTTGCTCATGGCCGTCTCCAACAAGATGGGGCTCCTTCTTTTGACCACGGGCAATAAGTCCGAGATCTCGGTGGGCTATTGCACCATCTACGGGGACATGTGCGGGGCTTTGGCTGTCATTGGCGACCTTTACAAGACCGAGGTCTTTCGGCTGGCCCGGTGGCTCAACCGGGAGCGAGTCGTCATCCCGGAAAACACCATCGCCAAACCTCCCTCGGCCGAGCTAAGGCCCGACCAAAAAGACCAAGACAGCCTCCCGCCCTACGAGGAGCTGGACCGGGTCCTGGTTAGTCTTTTAGAGGACAAGATGACCCCGTCCGAGGCGGCCAAAATCTCCGATCCAAGCGTCGTGCGCCAGGTGGCCGCTCTGGTTAGGCAAGCCGAGTTTAAGCGCAAGCAAGCGGCCCCGGTCCTTAAGATCACCGGCCAGGCCTTTGGCTTGGGCTGGCGAATGCCCATTACGTGCCGCTCGGTTTTTATGGAAGCCATATAGGGTTAGAGCCAAATCCTCACAAATGGCCGGCCTTTTAGGCCAGCCTTAAGAAGGGCCGGCTTTAGGGGGGGCGCCTTAGGGCTAGCGGGCGAGGGATTTTTTGGTCTTACGGCCCATGGGCGGGCGGGCCTTGGGGGCGGTTTTTCGCGTTGGGGCCAAAGGGGCCCTTTGGGCCAAGGCCGCGGTCAGGGTTTGGCCGGAAAAGCTCTTATAAATGATAAAAATAGCGCGTTAAAGCGTTCGCAGACCTGTTTTTAAATCGCCTAAAGAACGCTCCCTGCTGGCCATTACGTCTAAAATTTTATCCACCTTTTTTTCCGCCTAAGTCATAAGGCTTTCTTTGGCTTTTTGCCCCCATCGGCCAGAGGTTCGTCGCCACGTCTTAGGGCTTTTTAGCGGTTTTTTTTGGCCGCCTTAGGCTTTAATGGTCCGCCGGCCAAATGGCGGGCCCGCCCGGGGCCCTTGGGTCGCCCGCCCCTTGGTCTCCCGTCCATTATTTTCCCGCCCCTAAGGTTTTCCGTCTTTAGGTCTCCGGCCCCTTGGTCTCCGGCCCCTTGGTCTCCGGCCCCTTGGTCTCCGG
>JAITIH010000324.1 GCA_031279525.1 Deltaproteobacteria bacterium
CGAATCCTTATGACGAATCCTTTTTGGAGTCCTTTAGGAAATCCGTAAGGGCAATCATTTGGAGAAATCCTTTAGGGAAATCATTATAGGGAACCCTCTTGGGAACTCCTTGGCGGCAACCTTTTAAGAGCTCTTTTTTAAGGGAACCTTTGAGGAAGCTCTTTGTTATGAACTCTCTTTTTTGGCTTTGAGCTCTTTTTAGGGCCTTAGCTAGAGGACTTTTTTTCTGGCCCTTTTAAGGCGTCCTTTTTAGGACTTTTTTTACGTTCCCATTAAGGTCGGCCTATGGGAATCTTTTTTTACGGTCCCCTTTAAGGGCGTTTTTTGGAGTTCTATTTTACGGGCTCATTGCGGGCGTTGCGTTTAGGAGTTCTTTTTTAGGAACTTTATTAGCCGTAATCGCCGCCAATCGTCCGGGAAATGGGCGCGACGGCCTTTGGCCCACCCGCCTTCATTATTATACTATGAAAAAATGGCCTAAAACGCAAGCTTTTAAACGTTTTGGAAGAGTCCAGTAAACGTTTTGGAAGAGCCCAGGCGTGGGACGGGCGTTAAAACGAGGGAAAAGCCCCTATAAACTATGGCGAGTTTTAAGGATTTTCCGCCAAAGGCCAAAAAAAGGGAAGGGGGTTGGCCCTTAAAAGCCTAAGAACCCGGCCTAAGCCGCCAAATGCCCTAAAAAAAGGGGATTAGGTTGGCCTAAAATTGGGGAGCTTTGGCGTAAGCCATTTGGCTAAGGTTTTGGCCTAAATAGAGTCGCACGCGCGCAATCGCCTAGGTTTTTTCGCTGGCTAAGCCGATTTAAGGAGCGGGCGGCGTTTTTAAGGCTAGAGTGGCCATTGTTGGAACGGCCTTTGGTTTTTAAGAGAGCGCTCGTCGCTTTAAAAGGCCTAAAGCGATTTAAGAAGGCTATAGTCGGCGCGAGAAGGCTCTCGTTGGCTTTGCTAAGGCGAAGGGAGTTTTGGCGAGGCCTTGGGCCGGCTCAGAACCCCCTAAAAGTCGGCCAGGGGCTTTTTCGACTGCTCCTTGGTGGCCATGTCCCGGACCGTGGCCTCGTTATTGGCCAGCTCGTCGGGCCCTAACATGATGACTTTGGCCGCCCCTAAGCGGTCGGCCCGTTTGAGGCGGCTTTTGAGGCTGCCGGCCGCCCAGTCGGCCTCCACGGCCAGGCCCCTTTTCCTTAGCTTTTGGGCTAAGGCGAAGGCCGGGCCCAAGGCTTCCGGGGCTAAGGCGGCTAAGTAGTAATCCGGCCGTTGGGTCCTTAGCTCTAGGGTCTGGCTTAAGGCCATTATTACCCTTTCCAAGCCGACCGCGAAGCCGATCCCGGGGACGTCCGGGCCGCCTATCTCGCGGCAGAGGCCGTCGTAGCGCCCGCCGCCGGCCACGGCGCTCTGGGCGCCTAGGCGATCGGAGTGGACCTCGAAGGCGGTTCTGGCGTAGTAGTCAAGACCCCGGACTAGGCGCCCGTTTAGAGAGTAGCCTAAGCCTAGGTCGGTCAGGGCCCCGGTGACCCCGGCCAGGTGCTCTCGGCACTCTAAGCAAAGAAAGTCGGCCATCTCCGGGCCGCTCGCGGCGACGGCTTGGCAGGCCTCGACCTTGCAGTCCAAGACGCGCAAGGGATTGCGGCCTAAGCGCCTTAGGCAGTCGGGGCAGAGGGAGTCTTTTTGGGCCAATAAGTGGTCGGTCAGCCTCTTTCGAAAGGCGGGCCGGCACTTGGGGCAGCCTAGGGAGTTTAGCTGGACCGAGACGTCGTCGAAGCCTAGTTCGGTTAGAAAGTCGTTTAAAAAGGCCACGACTTCCGCGTCGACGTAGGGGCCGGGGTCGCCAAACACCTCCACGTCCAGCTGATGAAACTGCCGCTGGCGGCCCTTCTGGGGCCTTTCGTACCTAAACATCGGTCCTAGGCAGAAGAGCCGGGTCGGTCGGCCACCCTCGGCTAGGTTGTGCTCTAAGACGGCCCGGGCCAGGCCCGCGGTGGCCTCCGGGCGGAGGGTGATCCGGTCGCCGCTGCGGTCCTCGAAGGTGTACATCTCTTTTTCCACGACGTCCGTGGCCTCGCCAATGCCCCGGGCGAAGAGCTCGGTTCTTTCCAGGATGGGGACCCTTAGCTCCTGGTACCCGAAGCGCCGGGCCAAATCCCGGGCTTTGTCCTCCACCAGTCGCCAAATCCAAGCTTGGTCGGGCAGGATGTCCTTAAAGCCCCTGACCGCGGTAATTTCCGTCATCAATCGCTCCTCCCAAATCCAGTCTATATAACATGTTGATTCGATATTGTCAATTTAAGACAACTTACTAGTTTTATATAAAAAATTAAAAATTATAAATCTTATACATTGATAAATAGACCATAAGCTAAGGAAGGCCTGGTTTTTCCCCGGGTGGAGAGGGCCTTAGGTTTGCCAGGCCCTAAGGCGAGCGCCGGGCGAGGGCCTTAAGCTAGCCTAAAGCCAAAAGGCTGGCGGACAGGTGGAAAGAGCGGCGAGTTCCCCGTTCGAAAGGCCAAAAAAGGCGGCCAAGGGGCGAAGGGCGAAGGGCGGCGCGTTCTCCGTTCGAAAGGCCAAAAAAGGCGGCCAAGGGGCGAGTGGCGAAGGGCTACGGGCGTAGGCCGAAGAGGCGAAGGTCGCGAAGGCGGAGGGGAACGCCCTTTAGGGTCGCCAAAAGCGGTGGGCCCCTAAGCCAGGATCGCCTAAAGTTAGCCAGAGCCTTAAGCTTCAGGACGCAGGGCCGCTTTGAATTTGCTATAATAATGTCATCCAGGCGCCGACGATTCCCAGGCTTTTATCAGTCGAAAAAAGCCGCTAAGAAGATCGTTTCCCGTAGAGTTAAAGGCCGCCGGGCGTTCGGCGGCTAGCGGGGGCCTTAGATTTTTCGCGCCTTAGGGCGAAGTTAAGGCGGCTAGGCTTTTTTCCGGCCGATTCACGAAAGGGATTGATATGACTAAGAAAGACGACAAGAAAGATAAGGCCGGCGATTTCTCCTGTTCAGAGTGCCAGACGCGCAATTGCTACCGCCACGACTCTAGGTTTCCCAAATTTTGCCTGACCGAGAACAACCAGGAAATAGCCGACGAGACTCGGGGCCTTTACGCCGGCGAGGGGCTGGACGCTAAGGTGGCCAGAGCCGCCGCCGAGTTGGAGGCCGAGTATTACGGGCGCCTCACCCGCTTAGAGGAGACGGTGGTCTTCGCCGTGAAGTTAGGGGCTAAAAAGATGGGCGTGGCCTCTTGCCTTAGTTTTCTGGACGAGAGCGCGATTTACGCTAAGGCCGCCCGGTCGGCGGGACTGGAAGTCATGACCGTCGGCTGCAAGGTCGGCTCAATGGATAAAACCGAGATTGGCCTTCCCGAAAGCCACAAGTTCTGCCCGGGCGAGATGGAAGCCTGCTGCAACCCGATCCTCCAGGCCAAGGTTTTAAACGACTGGGACTCCGACGTTAACGTTTCTATGGGCCTGTGCGTCGGTCACGACTATCTGTTTACTAAGCACAGCAAAGCTCCAGCCGTGACTTTAGCCGTGAAAGATCGGGTTTTAGGGCATAACCCCATGGCGGCCATCTACAATTCCAAGCTTTTTTACAGCCGGGTTTTAGACTTTAAAAAATACCCTAAGTCCCGCCTTGTGGGGAAAAAATAACCCTTAACTTTGCGTCTTTTTGGGGTTGGTCGCGCGCTTTGGCCGCAGCCAAATGGGCCAGGGCCCGCTACGCCATGGCCGCCTAAGGCCACTTTAGGCGACGACCAAGCCCAAGTTCCGCCTTAAGGGCTTTAGGGTTTTGGCTAAAAGGTCCAGCCCTAAGGCCAGGGCGGCGGGCCAAGCGGGAATCGCCAAGGGCTTTAGGGTTTTGGGCGAGCGAGGGCGCCTTGCCGGCTAAGGCTTAGGGTTGACTCCGATGTAAAAAATTCCACATCCTCTGTAGGGGGGACTTTTTACGTCGAAGTCGATTTTTTAAGCCTTTACTTTTTTCCTAAATTCCCGGTCTGGGCGATCTGACCTACTG
>JAITIH010000340.1 GCA_031279525.1 Deltaproteobacteria bacterium
AGGGGCCTTCGTTTTTGGCCTATCCCAAAGTTACTTGACCCTGGCCCCGCCTGGCCTTTATTCCCTGAAGCTGATGATCGGGGTCTTGATCGCCCGGGGCGTTAACCGTAAACTGGAAATTGGGAGGGCTTTTTCCCTGACCGCGTTTTGCTTTGGCCTTTACGGGGCCTTGGCCGTCGGCTTAGAGCCGTGGCTATTGGGCCTAACTTTGGCCGGAGCCGACTACGCCTTCCTTTCTAGGGAAACCTTAACCCTCTCGGTCCGGTCTGGCCTGGCCACGGCCCTTTTCTGCGTCCCGACCTTCGCCTTTCTGGACCGCCTAATTCGGCCCAAGGAACCCTCATGAGCTCTCAGGCTCCCACCTTCGGCGACACCCCGCCCGACTACGGCTCGCAGATCGCCTGGCTCAAAGTCTTTTTCTGCTTGATCCTGGCCGCCTTGGCCTTAAGGCTTTGGTACCTGCAGATCGTCTCGGGCGAGGAGTACCGCCTAAAGAGCGAGAGGAACCGCTCGACCCTTTTTGAGATCCCCACCCAAAGGGGCCTGATATTGGACCGCCACGGCCAAGTCCTGGTGGACAACCAGCTAAGCTACGACCTTTTCGTCACCCCGGGCGAGGTCGGCGACCCTAAAAAGCTGGCCTCGGAAGTGGCCGGCCTCATCGGCCGCGACCAGGTCGACTTGGAAAAGAGATTCGCCCTTTTAGCCAAAAAGCATAAGTTCAATTCCCATCTTTGGCTCTCCGGCCTGACCCGGGCCGACCTCGTGGCCCTAGAGACCCGCCATTACGACCTGGCTGGGGTGACCATCCAAATCAACTCGGTCCGCCGGCCGACCCGGGAAAACTTCGCCCCGCATTTAATCGGCTTTTTGGGCGAGATTAGCCCCAAACAGCTGGGCGAGCCCCCCTACCGGGGCCTTAAGCAGGGGGCCTTGGTCGGCCAGAGCGGCTTAGAGCAGAGCATGGAGGCCTTGCTCCACGGCCAAAAGGGCCAACGGCTGGCCACCGTGGACTCCCAAGGCCGGGTCTTAGAGGAACTGAAAGTCGATTACCCAGAGCCGGGCCACAACATTCGCCTGACCCTAAACAGCCGCCTCCAAAGGGTGGCCCAGTCCCTTTTGGGCGAGCGGGCCGGGGCCATCGTGGTCCTAGACCCGCGCAACTTCGAGATTTTGGCCATGGCCTCCAGCCCCACCTTTAACCTCCACGACTTCGTCGGCGGGGTCTCAGCCGAGCGCTGGCGGTCCCTAACCGAGGACCCTTTTCGGCCCATGGAAAACCGGGCCGTGGGCGGCCAGTACCCGCCCCGGGCCACCTTTAAGATCGCCATGGCCCTAACCGCCTTAAACGAGGGGGTCATCTCGCCGGAGACGGTTTTCTCCTGCGGCGGGGCCCTTTACTTAGGCTCCAGCCGCTTCGGCTGCTGGGCCCGCGGCGGCCACGGGGCGGTCAACCTTCATCGTTCCCTTAAAGAATCCTGCGACGTCTACTACTACGAGGTGGGCCGCCGCTTAGGCGTCGATCGCCTGGCCAAGGGGGTGCGCCGCCATTTTGGCTTAGGCCGGTCCTTAGGGGCCGACCTGTACGCCGAGCGGGCCGGCCTGGTCCCGGACCAGGCCTGGAAGCTTAAGCGCTTCGGGGCCCCTTGGAACTTTGGGGAGACGTTGCCGGTCTCCATCGGCCAGGGCTACCTTCTGACCACCCCCTTGCAGGTGGCCCAGTACACGGCCGTGGCCGCTAACGGCGGGACCCTCTACCGGCCTCACCTGGTTAAAGAGGTCGCCGATTTTGAGGGCCATTTGGTCCGGCGGGTCGAGCCGGAGGCCATTAACGTCTTAGAGCTTAGGAAGGACTGGATCCAGGCCGTCCGCCGGAGCCTGGACGCCGTGGTCAACGAGCCCGGCGGCACCGGCCGGCGGGGCCAGATCCCAGGGGTCCGGGTGGCCGGCAAGACCGGCACATCCCAGGTCATTAGCTTAGACCGCTACCAGGTCTACTCCCGGGGCGGGGTCTTGCCCTGGAAATACCGCGAGCACGCCTGGTTCACCTCCTACGCCCCGGCCGACGAACCCGAGGTGGTGGTGACCGTCCTTTTGGAGCACTCCGGCGGCGGCGGGGCCAACGCGGCCCCCTTGGCCGCCAAGCTCATGGCCGCCTATTTCGACTCCTCCATCGACGCCAACATTATGCCGCCCTATCAGGCTCAGCCGGACAAGCCCACCGGCTGGCGGGGGGACTTGTGAAAAGAATAGGTTTAACTCGCCTGGCCGAGAACTTCCCTTGGCCCTTGGCCCTTTCGGCTTTAGGGCTCTTGGCCGTTGGGCTGATCAACCTTTATAGCACCTCCGGCGTGTCCTGGGGCGATCCGGCCGCCAACCACTTCTTTAAGCAGTTAGGCTTCGCGGTGGCCGGGTCGTTGGGCTTTTTCGCCTTTTTCTTTTTTGACTACCGCAATTTAAAGGCCCTGGCCTGGCCCTTGTTTTTCGTCTCTTTGGCCCTTTTGCTGGCGGTTAAGCTTTTTGGGGTCACGGCCGGCGGGGCCACCCGCTGGCTGCCTTTGGGGCCCTTTCGCTTTCAGCCCTCGGAACTAGCCAAGGTCGCCGCGGTCCTTTTATTGGCCCACATCTTAGCCCGCCGCCCGGCCGGCCAAAGTTTAGGCTTTAAAGACTTTTTGCTGCCCATCCCCATCTTGCTGGCCCCCTTCTTCTTAATCTTAAAGCAGCCCGACCTGGGGACGGCCCTCCACCTCCTTTTGACCTCGACGCCCTTGTTTATTTTGGCCCGCTTGCGGCCGCGGGTCGTCTTGACCGTTCTTAGCCTGGCCATAGCCATCGGCTCTTGGGTCTTCTTTTTGGGGGGCAAGGAGTTTTTGTTAAGGCACGAGGTCATAAAACCCTACCACCTGGCCCGCTTCCGCTACTACCTGTCCCCGGAGGACAGCCCCAACGACCAGGGTTGGCAGATCATCCAAGCTAAAAGCGCCATTGGCAGCGGCCAGGTCTTAGGCCAAGGCTTTCAGGCCGGCTCGCAGCAAAAGTACGGATTCCTGCCGGCCCCGGAGACGGACTTCGCCTTCGCCGCCTTAGCCGAGGAATGGGGGTTCGTGGGGGCCAGCTTCGTCCTGCTCTTATTTTTCAGCCTTTACTGGTCGTCCATGGGGGTGGTCCGACACAGCGGCGAGGCTTTTGGGGCCTTTTTGGCCCTAGGCCTGGCTAGCCTCATCTTCTGGCAGATGACCATTAACGTGGCCATGGTAATCGGCCTCTTTCCGGTGGTGGGCATCCCTTTGCCCTTCATCAGCTACGGAGGCAGCTCTCTCTTCATCAGCATCCTGTCCGTGGCCATCATCGCCAACGTGGGCCTTAACCGCCACGTTTTTCAAGAAGAGGCCGTTAAGCAAAATCCCGAGGTCTGGGAAAAGGGGGCCGCCAAACCTAGGCTGGCCCCGGCCGACCCGGTCCGCCGCCTGGCCCCGCCCAACCCAGACGAACCAGAGCCCTACCCGGATCATCGTCTGCCTCACCGCAAACCCTGGCTTAGGCACCTAAGAAAGCCAGCCCGGCCTATTTTTGAGCGCGACGACTTTAACTAAAGGGCCAGGGCCTTAACCGCCAAAAGGGGCTGGCCTCCCTATAAAAAAGCTAAGGCCCTATAGGCCCGCCAAGGCCGCCAAGGCCGCCGCGCGGCTATCCGGAAAAGGCCTAGAGCCGCCTAAGATTGGCTCCCTTGCCAAATAACTGGAAAAATAATATATTGGGTTCGCCAAAAGGCCTAAAACAGGGATTTTAGTCGGGACATAGCTCAGCCTGGTAGAGCACTGCGTTCGGGACGCAGGGGCCGCTGGTTCAAATCCAGTTGTCCCGACCA
>JAITIH010000344.1 GCA_031279525.1 Deltaproteobacteria bacterium
TCTCCCCAAAAGGGCTCTACGCCCTGGCCGCCTTGGGCCACTATCTTTCTCCCCAAAAGGGCCCTACGCCCTGGCCGCCTTGGGGCCATTGTCTTTCTCCCCAAAAGGGCCCTACGCCCTGACCGCCTTGGGGCACTCTCTCTCCCTAAAGGGCCCTAAGCCCTGGCCATTTTTTTTCTCGCCAACGTCCGGCCCTTACCGCCAAAGAACCCTATCCTCCGCGGCCGTTAATGGCCCCGCCCTAGGCCACCCTCGCGGCTTTAGGCCCCTTAGCCGCTATCGGCCAGCCGCCCGCCTATTCCTCTCTTGTGTTTTTTCAGTTTTCAGGTTATATATATTTATCTGTCTGGATTCACATAATGAGGCAGAAAATAATTTAGAGCGTAAATATCCACTAAACAGCTATCTGAACAGTATAAGTTTTTTATTTTAATATGTCTTTAATGTGGTTATTTCGCTTATTAAAGACTTTTTAATTTGTGCATTTTAATAAGATATTTTTATTCATATATTTATTTAATTATTACTTAAAAATACTACTATAAAAAGTCTTTATTTCCCTGGGTCGGCGATTTTTATCGTTCTTAGCCTCCAGCGCCAACCTGGCCCTTTTGTCCGGGCCTTGGGAATTTTTTCGCGCTAATGCGTCTACCGCCAAATTTCCCCAAGCACCTTAAGGTTTGGATCTTAGGTCGGTTTGACGCTATAATTCCAGTAGTCGCGTCCGTTCGCTAATAAAATTAATTTTCTCTTATCTGTCTAAATTTTCCCCCTTAGGGGAAGCGCCTTAACGCCCAACGCCTTTAAAAATATTTTGGCCAGGCTTTTCCCCGATTGAGCCCATTAATCGCCATCGCCTTGCCTACAATCCGTTTTGACGCATAAGACTCTTTAAAACCAAAATATAAAGCGCGGCCTTAAGGCTAAATTTTTTTGGCCCAGGTCTCATTTGGGCCATAAAAAATTATGGGCTTTTAAGGGAGCCTTTTCCTCAGCCAAAAAAGGCCCACGGCTTTGGCTTATTTGAGGCGAAGAAGGCCTTTCCCCGACGGGACAACTCAATGTCAAACAAAACTGAATATTTGGCTAGGCCTCAAAGCTCAATTTTGTTTCTTTTTAAATTTTTTATTTTGTAATTATCTATTAAAACATACTGATAGTATTATATATTATATATTCAAAATGGACATATGAAAGGCCCTTAAATTTTTTAAGGGCTTATCGAAACGCCGAAATCAATGCTACCTTTGATCCTGTACACAATGGGCTTTTCAACTAAGAGAAAAAAAGTTATACTTTATTTGGATTTTTGACTGCTAGCTATTTTCCAACGTTGAGAGCCATTAGGACGCGGGGTTCGGAATTTTCGCCAGCCAAGGCGGTTCAGGCCCCGCCGCCATAATAAAGTTTGTTTTCCCGTCTCTAATACAAAAGAGTCGTTTTCGGCATAGGAGAAAATACGACATGATTCCCAAAGGGTTCCGAGCGGCCGCCGTGGAGGCCCAAATGCGCTACAAAAACCGGCTGGATCTTGGTCTCGTCGTGGCTGACGAGTTCCAGGCCGCGGCCGGAGTCTTCACTCAAAACGTTTGCCAGGCCGCCCCGGTGACTTGGTCGAAAAACCGGATCGCCGGCGGCCGGGCCATCCTGGTCAACGCCGGGCAAGCCAACGCCCAAACTGGCCGCGGGGCCGGGGGCCGCTGCCTCCAGTCGGCCAAAGCCGTGGCCGACCGCTTAGGCCTTTCCGCCGACCAAATTCTTTTGGCCTCCACCGGGATCATTGGCCAGGCTTTAAACATCGAGGCCTTAGTCGAGGCGGTCCCGGCCCTAGTCAAAAAGCTTTCCCCCGAAGGCTTCGGCGACTTCGCCCAGGCCATCTTGACCACGGACACCGTGCCCAAAACGGCCGAGATGGCCATCCCCTTCGAGAGCGGGCCCGAGGCTTGGATCTGGGGCGCGGCCAAGGGCTCAGGCATGATCGCCCCCAACATGGCCACTATGTTAGGCTTCATCCTGACCGACGTGGCCGTGGATCCCAAGCTATTGAGGTCCATCCTCTCCCAGACCGCCGAGAACACCTTTAACCGCATCACCGTCGACGGCGACACCTCCACCAACGACTCCCTCTTCATCATCGCCTCCGGGGCCGCCCGCTCCCAGCCCATCGCCGGGGGCCCGGAAGCCGACGCCTTTAAAAAGTCCCTGCATAAAGTCTTAGACTCCCTGTCCAGGCAGATCGTCCGCGACGGCGAGGGGGCCACGCGCATAGTGGAGATCAAGGTCCAAGGGGCCAGGACCAAGGAGGAAGCCCTCTTGGCGGCCCGGGCCGTGGCCCAGTCGCCCCTGGTCAAGACGGCCTTCTTCGGCTGTGACGCCAACTGGGGTCGGATCCTAGCCGCCTTGGGCCGGAGTGGGGCCGACTTTGAGCCGTATCGGGTCGACATCGACATCGACGATCTCGCCTGGATCCGCCACGGGCTCATCTTCGGCCGGGAGATGGACGCCGCCGCGGCCATGAAGAAGCGGGAATACTGTCTAACCATTAACCTTAATAATGGGCCAGGCCAGGACCGCATGCTGACCTGCGACTTCTCCTACGATTACGTAAAGATAAACGGCTCCTACCGCTCCTAAAGCCAAAAAGCTTCGCCTAAGCCCTTATTTTCCCTCCATGGGACCCTCCCTCCCTTTAGGAAAGCGAAAAGCCGCCTTTTGGCGGCTTTGGCTTTTCTTAGGGTTTGGCGCTTTCTAGGGGCCTCGCTTTTTTTTGGCTTGACTCCTTCTAGAGATCTCGCTCATTTCTAGGCTTGGTTTTTCTAGCGGCCAAATTTTTTTGCCTTGGTTTTTAGGTCTTTGGCTCTGGCTCTGGCCTTAGGCCAGACTCTGGCTAAGGCCCATGGCGCCACCTAACTGGACTTGGCTCTGGCCTTGACCCTGACCCTGGACTTGGCTCTGGCCTTGGCCCTGAATTAGGGGTCTTGGCCATAGCCTTGGCTCTGTCCTTGGCTCTGTCCTTGGCTCTGTCCTTAGGCCAGACTCTGGCTAAAGCCCATGGCGGCGCCGCCTAAACGGAAAAAGCCGCCATTAAGGCGGCTCCCGCTTTACTCTAGGGGGCTTTTTTGGCCATTTAAGCCACGACCAAAAAAGCCCCTTTATCTCGCGCCTTAGGGTCTCCGCTAAGGCTGTCTCTTTTGCCAATCCATTTCTCACGAAGACCTGGCGACTATTGGTTATCTCTTCATCTCTATGACTTCGGCCAGCATGGTGTCGGTGGTGGTGACGACTTTGGAGTTGGCCTGAAAGCCCCTTTGGGTGACGATCATATTGACGATCTCGTCGGCTAGATCCGTGTTGGACTGCTCGAGGAAGTTGGCCCGGATGGTCCCGGTGCCGCCGTACCCCGGCGGGTTGACGGTCCCCGTCCCGGACCAGCGCGTTTCCATGTAGACGTTGTCGCCTAACTTGGCTAAACCCCAAGGGTTAAGGAAGCGGACCAGACCAATCTGGTAGAGCTGCTGTTGGCGGCCGTTGGTGTAAATGCCGGTTAAGATCCCGTCTTTGTCGATGGAGACTCTCTGGAGCGAGCCCGCCGGATACCCGTCTTGGCTGGAGAGAATGTTCAAGGACTCGCTGGCGTACTGAGTGGTCCCTTGCTCGTCTAGGATCCAGCTGCCGTTTTCGCCGTTGGGGTTGCGGGCTCCCATGTCTAAGGAGATGTTCTGGATTATGGTCGGCAGACCCTCGGGATATGGCGGGTGGAGGGCCATGGAGGCCGACTGGACGAAGGCCACGTCAAAGTCGAAGTAGCCAGTTTCGGTGGGGGAAAGGTTGGTCCAGCCAATGGACTCGGACTCGGCCACGAACGTTAAGGTGTCGCCTTGGGTAAAGCGCATCGGGGAGCCGCCCGAGGTGAAGCTGACGTTTAGGCCCGAGCCAAAGGGGTAAGGGCCAGTGTAGTTCATGTCGTAGACGGGGATTGTGCCGGAGTTGCCGTCGGAGTCGTGCCAGGTGAACCCGCTGGCGTCGGGCACGGTGCCTAAGCTTTTTTGCCAGACGACGGTGTAGGTCCTTTTGGAGGCGACCATGGAGCCGCTGTTGGACGAGAAGACCGGAGACCCCTCGTAGTAGCCGCCCAGTTTGTAGCCGTTCATGGAATTGGCCGTGGCCGTAAACGAAACCGAGGTCTTGGCCGATATTAGCCGGGCCGCCGCCGTCTTGGCTAGATCTATGTTCTGAGCCTCAATGTCCTTAATGAGGCCGCCATGGCCGTCCGGTCCGTCGGCCGTGAAGGTGATCTTGCCCTTCTGAATCAAGCCGGCGAAAGTCGACCCTTCGAACAAAAGGCGGTTGTTAACGTCTTTGCGGGCGTCCTCGGTCGGGTCGCAGGTGATGATGTAATCCCAGACGTTTTCCATGTGGGGGTTGGGCTGGTAATAAACCATGAGGGTATGGGCGTTGCCCAGGGAGTCGTAAATGGTCCAAGGGTTGGCGTGGGTGTAATTTTCCGGGTCAATGGGCGAGGACTGGTCCGTCCCGTCCCAGGCCCCGGCGAAGCCGTCCCCTTCCAGCTGCCAGGGGGCGTAGCGGCTGCGGATGCTGGCCATTTCCAAGTCGTACAAAGGCTTATAGGCGTTGTCGAAGGCCGTTTGGTAGGCGTTCTGAGCCATGGCTTTGGCCGTGTTGTAAGCCGTCTGGCGGGCCATCTCTTTTTCCGCCTCGGTGGGGGTTCTTTCGAAAACTCCGCCGCCGTAATTCGTGTAGCCTAAGTTAGTCAAGTAAGCCGCGTAGGCCGCGTTGAATTGACTGTCGTAATAACCGTCCCCAGTGTTGGCTATGTATTCGCGCGACAGGCTCGCGTAAGCCTCGACCCCCGCGGCGTGGCCGACGCTCCTAGCCGAAGTCACGCTGGCAGTGGACGGCGTCGCGGGATTCCCGACGAAGAGGCTAGTGGCGGCGCTCCAAGTGTACCCGCCATGGGTGGTCATATAATCGAGGTAAGCCGCGTTGTAACTCGCGGCCGAGGTGGGGTTAGAGGCCGACGTAGCCGGATAGCCCGTGAAATCTCCGGGGTTAAGGCCGGCCGCGCTCAAGGCGGAAGCGGTGGCCGCGGTATGGGCGGCGGCTGGGGGAACGTTATAAAAGGAGGCGCCCACGAGAGAGAACCCCGAGGCGGACATGCGTTGCGCGTAAGCCGCGTTAAAGGCGTTCCGGTAAGTGCTCGAGGGGTACATCGTGGCGCTGGCGGGATAAGTCGCCGGCGATTGGGGCGCGAGGCTGTCGACCACGGCTGTCGCGGCGGCCAGGGCGGCCGCCTTCTCCGTGGCCGATGGCGTTATGACAAAGGCCAGGCCTTGGTAACTGTAGCCTGAACTGGTCATTTTGGCAAGATACTTGGCGTTGTAGGCGTCGTCGAAAATCTTGTCGCCCGTCCTTGAGGGGAAAGTGGCCGGGTTGGAGATGGCCAGGTAAGCCGCCTTGGCGGAGACGTTGGCCGCGCTAAGGGCGCTGGCCAGCGTGGTCGCCGAGGCGCTATCGTAAAAGAACCTCTCGGTCGAAGCCGAGCGCAGGGCGTAGCCGCTGGTGGTCATGTGGCTTAAATAAGCGGTTAGGTAGTCGCTCTGCGCGGAGGCGGAACGCGAGGCAAACGACGGATCGTCTGGCGGGTAGCCGCTGTATTCGCCTAAAGTGAAGCCCGCGGCCGCATTGCCGGCGGCGGCCGCATTGGCAAGGAGCCCGGCCGAGGCCGAGACGTAGAAAATTGTGGTCAAGTTGTCCGCCGAAACGAAGTGGCTATAGCCGCTGGCGCTCATCCGGTTTATGTAAGTCGTCTTAAATTGCGCGTTAAACGTTGTCGAGGACGTGGGAATCCCCAGACTATAGGCCGTGGCCGCGGCCGGGATGGCCGACTTAGCCGAGGCGTAGGCCATGGCCGAGGCGGTCTTAAGGACGGCGGAGGTCGGGGTGGGGAGGAAGGTCCCTACGCCGGCCGTGGCCCCCAGAACATCGGTCATGTAATTTTCGTAAGCCGCGTTAAAGGCCACGGAGGCGGGATTGTAGGTGGGATAGGCCGAGCCGTGGACGGTCGCGCTATAGACGTTGTCGGCGGCCAGTTGGCCAATCCGCTCGGCCGGGGGCCGAGCTATTTGGTCGGCGTAGATCTCGGCCCATCCCTCCTCGGGGTCTATATAGGCGCTGGTGTCGTCGGCGTTTAAGTTGGCCACGACTTTGATCTGGGTGGTTTCCACCGGCGGAGCGTTCATCATTATAATCTTGACGTCGGTCGGGGTTCCCAGGCGGCGGGCTTCCTCGCCGGGCTTGGGCACCGACAGGGCCCAGCCTTGGAGCACGTAGCCGGCCGGGGTCTCTAAGTTTCCTTCGCTATCGATGGTGAAGTTGCCGGCCCTGGTGTACATGAGTTCGTTGGTGACCCGGTCGCGCACCTGAAAGAAGCCTTCCCCGGCGATGGCCATGTCGGTGTCCTGGGCCGAGTTGATGAACGACCCTTTGGTGAACATCTGCTGAACCGTGGAAACCTTAACGCCGCGGCCGATCTGCTGGGTTTTGCCGTTGGACCAGTAGTCTTGACTGATGAGGTCCTCGAAATTGGTCCGGGCGGCCTTAAAGCCCACGGTATTGACGTTAGCGATGTTGTTGCTGATTACCTGCATCCCCGTGGAGAGGGCCGATAACCCCGTGACCGCCGCGTACATGGCGCTTGATATGCTCATGGGAAACCTCTTTTCCTTTTATCGCTCGATTTTCTTTATTCGCTGGCCTGGGCGGACAGGGAGCCGGACTCCAAAATTTCCATGACCTGGCTTAAGCTTAGCTGGGCCTGGCCGAGGTGGACGACGGGCTGGCCCTCCTCGTCGAAGGAGACCGAGGAAACTTTGCCGCTGATGGTGGGGGCTATGCCGTCGGTCATGGCTTCGCCAGCCGCGTTGGTGGCGGTGACCTGGAAGGCGTAGGCCCCGTCTGGGACTTTCTCGCCGTTGTTGTTTAGGCCGTCCCAGTTTAAATCGTAAGTCCCGGGGGCGACCTGGCCCCAGTCGTACATGCGGACCTGGGTCCCGCTCGAGTCGATCACGTAAACCTGGATCTTGGCCGTCTCGCTCACCTCTAAGCTGCCCTTGATATCGACTTGGCCGCCGGTGACGGAGAAGAGATTGGCCTCGGCTTTGACTTCCTTCCCGATGAGGGAAAGCGTCTGGAACTGGTTCTGGGCCTGGATGTAACCGGCCATGGAAGTGACGTTGGTGTTGAGGTTGGTCAGCTGCTCCAGCTGGGAGTACTGGGCCAACTGGGCCGTCATCTCGGTGTCTTCCATGGGGTTAAAAGGATCCTGGTTTTGCAGCTGGGTCAATAACAGGGTTAAAAAGGCGTCCTTGCCTAATTGCCGCTCCGAGCCGTCGGTGACCGGGACGGTTTCTTCCGTCCAAGGCTGAGCGACCGACGTTCTGGCCGCGGGGGGGTTGTCGGCGCTGTAGATCTGAACCATTTTTCGCTCCTGTCACGCCTTGCGCGATCGCTTACGCGACTTTTACCTTACTCTCTTAACCTAAGGATTATAAGCGCGCCTAAGACGCGCTTTATCCGCGATAAGGCCAAAAAATCTATATCACTTTGTCCAAAAGCCGCTCGCTCTGGCCCAATAGGGTCTGGGCCGCCTCCTGGCTCTCCGCTTGATCCGCGTCCGTTAGGTTCGCCACTAAGGCCACCCCATCCGATCGGCTAAAGCTCCGATCCTTTTCCGCCTGCCCGTCGAAGGACAAAGTCAGGCTCATTTCCAGGCCCGACTCCTTAAGGGAGGCCTTTAAGGAAGATATTTCCCGTTCCAAGGCCTCGTAGGCCTCGGCCGTCTCGGCCCTAATGTGGGCGGTCAGCTTGTCTTTGTCGACCTTAAGCTCCACGTCCAACCGGCCTAGCTCCTCAGGGTCCAAGTCCATCTTGAGGCGATGGACGCCCTGGCGGGCCGAATAAATCAGCTTTTTCTCCAGCTGCCGGGCCAGGCTTTCCCGAGACCCGTAGCCAGAAAGCTCGGCCACGAAGGTCTGGGCGACGCCCGAGCCGTCTAGGCCCTGGCCTACGGCCACGGATTTGATCCCGCTTAGGGCCAGGCGCTCTTTCTCTCGCTCTTGGCCGCGCCGCTGACCCTGGCCGTCCAGGCTCTCGCCGCCGGTCCTTAGCCCGGAGATCCCACCCCTTAAGGCCTGAAGGGCCGGGGAGAGCTCGGCGAAGTCGTCGGCCAATTCATGGTCGCCTAAGGAGGCCAATTTTAAGATTATCTCGTTAAATATGGGGGTTTTGGCCAGCTCGGCCTCTTTGGCCGACCCGGCCGCCAGGGACTGGAGGTCTTGGACCACGCTAGCCGCGTTTAGGGCCACGGTCTCTTGGGGTTTGTCCAAAATGGCCAAAAAGCCTAAAAGATCCTCTAAGCTGGCCGCCGGGGTCTGGGCCAGGTACTGGCTAAAGAGGGTCAGGCTTTCGGAGTTGGCGCCCATGGATTTTAAGGCCAAAAACAATTCGCTCGAGTCCCCGTCGCTCAGTAAAGGGGCTAAAGGCTCGCCCAAGTCGCTAAGGAGCTTTCTAAGGCTCTGGGAGGAAAAGGCTTCCCCTGGGGACAGATCCGAGGTCACGGCTTTAACGGCCTCGGTGGATAAACCCAAGCTCAAAAAGAACTGGCCCATGGCCCCTAAGCCGGCCTCGGTCGCGATCAGTTGGTCGCCCGAGGCGGCCCCTTGGCTAAATAGGTCGACTAAGCCCTCGGGCATTTCCTGGCCCCCGTTTAGCTCCGAGAGCCCTAAGGTCTGAGCCATGGCCAAGTCGCCTTCCATGAGGCTCACTTCTTTCATGACCTTATCTAAGGTGAGGCTCCCTTGGGAGAGGCGGGCCAAGGACTCCGCGACTTTCTCGGTCTCCGCCCCGCTGGCCAACATGACCCGGCCTAAGGCGGGGAGACAGTCGCGGTCCAGGGACCAAAGGTTGCCCTCGCCTTTTAAATTTTCCAAAAGGCCTTTTAAGGCTTTGGTGGGCCGCTCCTCGCCGGTCAGCTTAAAGCCCCTTAGCCCGCGCTCCAGTTGGCCGCCGCCCATAAGAGCCTGGCTAACCTCTTCTTTAAACGGCTGGGGCAATATCGTCTGGGCCTGGAAGACCTCAAGCTTATTTTTGACGATCTTCTTCCGCCTGGCCTTAAACTTTTCCACTTCCTTTAAATAGTTGGTTTCCTCGCTTTTCTCGGCCTGGGCCGCGTCGCTGGAAATCCTCTCCTCTGGGTCCAATTTATCCCGGATTTCCTTGGCCCGCTCCAAGTAAGAGTCAAAGTCCTCGGCCGAGAAAGCCTCGATTAAGCTATCTTTGGTTATGGCTATTTCCCGGTACTCGATAACGGTGGAGCTGACGGCCAAAGAGTTCATAAATTCTTTCCTTCCTCGGTCTAAAGGCCCTTGGGGCTGACGTTCTCTTAAGCAACCCCTGTGCCAAGGCCAATCTTGCCCCTTTGGCCCCCACATTACACCATTAATTTAGATTAATAGTCTATAATTACAGCCCATCGTTCTTAATCTCCTTGACCCTTTCCTCCGCTTCCCCTTGAGAGCGTAGGGCTTGGCCCAAGGGCCCGGGCAAGATCTGCCTTCCCAAAAGGGGCCCCTGGCCCAGCTTGCCCAAAAACTCGCCCTAGCCAGCCCGAAGCCAGCTCCAAAACCGCCCAAAGCCCACCCCAAAAAGCTCGCCCGATTAGGCCTTAAAGCCTTAAAAGCTTACCTAAGGCTCGCCTCAAGCTGGCCAAAAGCCTTATTAAACTCTGGCCATGAGCTCCCTTTAAGCTCGATCGACCACGCCTAAAAAACCCAAATAATCCCCTTAAGCTCGCCCGATTGCCCCTTAAAACCTTAAAAGCTCGCCCACGCTCGCCTAAAGCTAGCCGGAAGACTTTTATCTCTGGCCAAGAGCGCCCCTTAAGCTCGCCCTAGCCAGCCCGACGCCAACCCAAAAACCGCCAAAGCGCTCCTAAGCTCGCCCGAGCTAGCCTCAAACCTTAATCGCTCGCTTAACGCTCGCCTAAAGCTAGCCGGAAGCCTTTTACTCTGGCCAGGAGCGCCCCTTAAGCCCGCTCGACCCCGCCCGAAAACCCAAATAATCCCCTTAAGCTCGCCCGATTGCCCCTT
>JAITIH010000018.1 GCA_031279525.1 Deltaproteobacteria bacterium
AACGCTCCAGCCTTTGAGGATTTCTTGCCGCCACAGTTCCCTTTCCGGGCCGTTTTCCGGGAGCAAAGACCCATGCACCCCGTCCGGCTCTGGCAGTTTTTCGTATAAGGGCGGAGTCAGGTAGCCGCGCCAGTGGGGAACCGCGCTTAAGAACCGGCCCGAGCGGACCAGGCGATAGGTCAGGCCCTGGTCCCGGGCTTGGTCGGCTCCTTTAAAGGATACGGCCTCGGCTATGGCCGAGATCACGGGCGGCTCCAGAATTAACCGCCCCTTACGGCTGACCAAGGGCTCAAAGTCGAAGACATCGTCCAATTCGGCCGCGCGCGGCTCGATCAGCTCTAAAATCTCGGCGTAGCGAACCCGAGCCCCGGTTTCCTTGGCCACATTGAAAGCCGCCTGGGCCAGGGTCTGGTTCTTAATGACGTCCAGGGGGTCTTTTTGGGGTTTTAAGCTTAAGAGCCTTTCCAGCTCTTTTTGGCTATCGACCCGGCCGGCGGCCCAGGCTGGGGCGGCGGTTAATGGGCCTGGCCAGGGCCAGGCCCAAGAAATCGCCCCCACGGCCAGGAAAAGGGCGGCGTATAGAAGAAGGCCTTGGGCCAATCCGCGCGCGCGGATTGGGCCCGAAAGGGAGGCCTTGGCTTTAGGGGTTACGTTATTTAGCGTTACGAACTCGCGCATGGCGACTAAGCTCCTTAAAGGCTTTAAAGCGGCGACAAAATAGTTGAGAGGTCAATTCCAAAATCGGCGATCGCAATTGCGTTAGGCCCCTATTAATCGAAAGGGGGCGGCTTTAGGGTCAGGATCCGATTAACCGAGTCGACGAAGATCCCGGCCCGAGGGTACATGGCCTGGTTAAGGCTTTGGACGTGCCCGTAAGCGGAAAGCGAGGGGTCGGGTCGCATTTCGACCAAGATTTGGCTGGCTTTAGAGTCGATCTTAGCGGCGTAGCCTAAGGATTTAGCCAGAGCCAAGGCGGCCTCCCCCGCCGGGCCCGACCAGGCCAAGGCCAGCCCCCCTGGTTGCCTTAGGCTTTTCGGGGCCGTAAACCTTAAGGGGAACTGCGGGTCGGCCATAAATAAGCCCTGCCGCCACAAAACTCCGCTGGCCCCTTGGCCTAAGGCGGCCAGAGCCGGGTCTAAAGGCGAAAGGGGCTCGATTTTTCCCTTGGCCGCGCCGCCGCAGCCGGCGAGGGCCAAAAGGGCCAAAAGGGCCAGAAAAGTTGGCTTATGGCCGTGCGCCTTTTTTCCTTGAAGCTTTAACTGGCCTTGGGCGGTTAACTTCTTGGCCATTGGGGCCGCGGATCTATGGAGGTCTGGGTGGCTTTCGTCCGCTAGCCATTGGTCGATAATGGCCCGATCCCACCGTTCAAGGAAGGTAAGGGGCTGGCTAGGGGCCTTTTGGCCGTCGACGGCGCTTTGGCTAATTTCTTGGCCCAAGGCTTCTTCCTCGTCTTCGACTCGATCGGTCAGCTCCAGCGGGATATCGCCTTTCTCGCCAAACTTTTGTTTGAGCAAAACCGCGACGCCGACCAGATAGGGAAGGGCGATCAGTAAGACGGCTGGCCATGAAAGGCCTAAAGCGAGGAAGATGGCCGTAAAAGCGAGGCCAAACGTGGCCATGACGGTTAGAGACGGCGGCTCCTCGCTCTTTAAGGACCCAAGGGTTAGCCGAGCCTTTAAGGCCGACCAGGATTGGGCGATTAAGGGGCGCCGCGTCAAGCGGCGCCCTAAACGCGCGGTTAGGCCATTTTTCGGGGGTTGGCCGGATTCAATAAGGGAAGGTTTAGGGCTATTAGGCATAAAGGCTCCTTTTTGTTAAATGGGTCGGCTGGCTGGCCCGCGGCCATAGGCCTGGAAAAAAGCTAAGAGCGGGCTTGGTCGCCCGCTGGCGCGGCTTTTGGTCAGATGTGCTGGCCAGGTTTAGATTTAGCGACGTTTGACCCAGGGCTAGCCGTCAATTTGACGACCCCGACGCCGGCAAGATTCGCCGCGGCGTAGTTCGCCTTGGTCATTTGCGCGTCGTTGGCCTCGCCCATGCCCTGGCCGCCTTGGCCGATCCAACCCATGACCCGTTCCGGCAGATGGGCGGTTAGGCCAAAAAGCTTATAGGTCGCGGTGACCGTCGCCGCCCCTAAAATGGCGGTCAAGGCCAAAAAGCCCGAGATCCCTAAAAAGCTGTTTTTAAAAACCTCGTCCCCCAAAATGGTCATGGCCTGGCCGCTTAAGCGACCTAAAATGGTCAATAGGGCCATGGCCATGAGAAACCCTAAGACCATAAGCGGCGGCCGCAAAAGAACGCCCAAAAATAAGAGGTAGCCACGGCCGGCGGCCCGGCCGGCCAGCCCGTCGCCCTCAGGCAAAGCGTGGGCGGTCAGCCACAAAGGGGCGGCCACGAGGCTTTCCAGGGTGGCCATGAGCCAACTCAAAACCCCGGACAGCCAGAAAATCAAAGGGACGGCTGGAAGAAAATAAGCCAAGAAAAATCCGTAGCCTAAAAGAAGTAGGCTTAAGGCGGTGAGATAGGGCCCCAAGGCGGTCACCGTGCCCCCGGCTAGACCCGTCAAAAAGCTCGAGACCGACCCGGAGATGGCCGAGATAACTTGGCCTAAAACGCTACTGGAGGAGTTCTGGCCGCCTTGGGCTAAGGCCATGGTTAAGACCTTCAAACCAATGACCGTCTCGGCCGCCCCGATCAAAAAGTGGCCCAAAGAAGCCATGGCGGCCACCGGGTCGCCCTGGGCCAGATGGCTGGTCAGGCGATCTAGGCCGTAGCGACCCAAGGCCCCGGAGATCTTGTCGTTTAGCCACTCAAGGCTAGGAAAGGCCGCCGGCGCGCCCCTTAAGCCTAAGGCCCGGGCTTGGCTATAGGCCTCGTCCATATAGCGCTCGTAGCGGGCTAAGACCGGCTCAAAGTCGCTTAAAACTTCCCCTTCCATGGCTTTGGCCTCGCCGCCTGAAAAGACGACCGACTGGTATAGGGTCTGGTTGGCCTTACGGGTTAAGCCAGCGATGGTCCAGTAGTAGGCCCCGGTCATGAGCCAGCCGCTTTCTTTGGCTTCCGCGGAAAAGGAGCTCAGCTCCTTTTCCAATAGGGCTTGCGACTGATTGGCCTCGGCCTCTAAGTAAGGCTCGATGGCCCCTTGGTAGGCCAAAACCCCCCTCGCTAGCCCGTCGCCTGGGACGTCGTCGATATTGACTTCTAGGTCGGCCAAGAGTCGGGCCGTATCGCCAAGATCGCTCATTAAAGACCGCACCGCCGAGAGCCGGGCTTGGCAGACGCTCGAGTCCAGAGCGGGGCAAGGAATTCTGACGCGGCCGAGGTCGCCAGGGCTTAAAGAGGAGCTTGGCGGCGGGTTTAAGGAGAGAGTCAGCTGGCCGCCGGCCGTCCCGGCCGGCGGCCAGAACCGCTCGGTGGCCAAGTGCCCGGTTAAGGGGCGACTAAGCCTTTGGC
>JAITIH010000038.1 GCA_031279525.1 Deltaproteobacteria bacterium
GGGCAATTGGCTCAAGGCCCAGTCGGCCCTTTTGGCTCATGGCCTGGCCTTTCCGGCCATCGCGCCCGACCTTTTCGGCGAACTATTGCATCGCCGGGAAGGGGCTTATCGCTTGACCCTTTGGCTGCCCGGCCAAACTCCCCCGGCGGGGCAAACGGAGGCGGCTTTTTTGGCCGGCCGCTTCTTGGGCCAGTGCCATCAAGCCTTAAACTCGCCTTTGCCCCTTATAGGCTTAGAGCCGCTGCCGCGCGGCTTTGAGTTCACCAACCAGAAATTGACCGTCCAGGAAGATTTCGACGAAATTTTCGCCTACTACCGACGCCACCCAAATCTAACCAAACTGGCCCCGACCATTGGCCGGGCCGGCCAAGCGGCTCGACGGCTGCCGCGGCGGCCCGCCTTCACCCGGGTTTTTCTGGCCCGGGACCTGGTCGTCCACGCCGATCCCAAAAGGGAGAACTTTCTGACCGATGGTCAGAGCGTGGCCCTGGTCGACTGGGACACAGTCGGGTACGGGGATCCGCTGATCGATTTAGGGGAAATGTGCCGGTCGTTCGCGACGGTCAAGACAAAGTCGAGTTTTGAGCTAAGCTTAGCCATGGCCGCGGTCCGGGGTTACGAGGAAACGGGCCTAGATTTGGCCGGCCAGATTCCCTTGCTTTTGCCGGCCGTCATCCGGGCTTTGGCCCTGCGCCTGGTCCGGCGCTATCTCGTCGACGCCTTGGCCGAAGTCTATTTCAGCTGGGACCAAAGCCGCTTTGAGTCGCTTTTCGCCCAAAACGAGGCTCGGGCTTTGGCTCTTTTGGGTTTGGCCGAAGAGTTGGAGGATCGGGAAATGGAGATAAGCCGGGCTTTTTCGTCATAACCTCACCTTTTTTGGCCATCGCGAGCCTTTAGCTTTACGCTCTCGCCTTAAAGATAGGCCCCTGACCAATTTGGTCCGGCCATTAGCCGCCATTACGCGTTTAAACTAGAGCTCGCCTGACCGCCAACCTCAATAATCGTGGCCTAAAATGGCTTAGCCACCGCCAAAACTATCCCAAATTCGGGCGGCCGAAGGCGATGGGGCCATCTTTGGCCGCGACCCAAAAGGAAATGGACGGAGCCGAAAAGTCCCTTCTCAAAATCAGAAAACGATATAAGGGAACCATGGCGAGAGAAGCCCTAAAGGCGGGTAGTAAAATGCGTTGATTTTTAATTGAGGCTAAATTATAATAAAACAAACTTGGGAGCCCGGTCCCGAACCAAGGAGGCCATATGTTAGACATGCCCGCTGTTGTTTGCGCCACGGATCTTTCCGAGGCTTCCAACAAGGCCATCTCCCTGGCCGCCTACATCGCTAACAGCTTCGAGACGAAGCTAATCGTGGCCCACGTCATCGACCTGCCGGCGGTGACCCCTTACGGCGAGACAATGGTCGACCCCCAGGAGCTGCGGGCCAGGGTCGAGGAGGCCACGAGAGCCCAGATGGTCGACATCCTGGCCCACAAGCCGCCGGTGGAGTGGGAGCTGCACATTACGCTTGGCTACCCGGCCAAGGAGATCCAGCAGGTCGTCAACGAGACCCGGGCCGGTTTATTGGTGGCCGCCACCCACTCCCGGAGCGGGCTGGAGAGGTTTCTGTTGGGCTCGGTCAGCCGCAAGCTGATGTTCACCTTGACGGTGCCTTTTTTGATCATCCCTGGGGCCCTGCCCATGGAAAGGTCGTCCATGAGCCGGGTGGACTCCATCATGATCGCCTGCGACTTTTCCGAGGACTCGGATCTGGCCTTGACTTTAGGCTTTGACATGGCCCGGCATCTGAAAGCGCGCTTAACTCTGGCCACGGTCATCGACCAGCGCCAGCTGGACCAGATTCTGACCACCGACCCGCAAAGGGAGCACGCCGTGGCCGACCGCCTCATCACCGAGTTGACTAGCCGGCTGCGGGCCTTTACCCCCGACGACTTAAAGAAGGACACGACTTTAGCGGTCTTAGCTGGCCATCCCCACGAGGAGCTGAACAAATACGCCATCTTAAACCACGTCGATCTGATCGTCATGGGCGTGCATGGCCGCGGCTTTATCGAAAACCTCATGGTCGGCTCCACCACCGACCGCCTAGTGCGCCTGGGCCAGTTCCCAGTCCTGGCCGTGAGGAAGCCACACTAAAGGTCTCGGCGGCTGGGCCAGTTCCCGGCCCTGGCCGTGAGAAAGCCCCACTAAAGGTCTCGGCGACTGGGCCAGTTCCCAGCCCTGGCCGTGAGAAAGCCCCACTAAAGGTCCCGGCGGCTAAGGTTGGGGCCCTTTTTGGCCTTAAGTTTTTTAAGGATAGGCTCCGCCCTTTTTAGACGGCTAGCTCAATGGCCAAAGGCTTTGACGTTCTTAAATCGAGGGTTTTTGGGGGCCATTCGCGCCAAAAGGGGCGCGCACTCTTCCTTTCGGTTTGCGCCGGCCTTAAAGCCAGCCCGGATTAAATTTAGCTGGCCTCAAATCCGGCCTCGCCTTAAATCCCTATCTCGCCTAAATTTTAGCCTCGCCTTAAATCCCTGTCTCGCCGAAATTTTAGCCCGCCTTAAATTCCTTTCGGCCGCGAATCTAAGACTAGGCGAATCTCGCTCAACGAAATGGTTAGTCGGCCTCAATTTTCGACTAAGCTAAAAAAGATGGCTTCGCAAAAAGTCCGGAAAATGAAAACCAGAAAAATAACCTCTTGAAATTATTGAAGTATTATTCAAACGATTCCCGAAAACAGGGTTTTTGCGAGACCATCAAACTTAGGCGGCCATTTCGGTCGGCCTTAATCGAGCCGTATGGGGTTACCGGCCTTTTGTGGCCAGCGGCGCCTTTTAAGGCGAGCCAAGCGTTTTGGCTTTCCCGCGATCGACGAAAAATGAAGGAAAAACCGGCCTGCGGCCGTAGAGGTAAGAGTCGCCCTAAGGC
>JAITIH010000040.1 GCA_031279525.1 Deltaproteobacteria bacterium
CTAAAATGGCCACTATTTTATAAGGGGCGTCAGCCGGGATCTCGGGGGGCAGCCGGTCCAAAGGCCAGGCCAACAGCCGGTCGGCTTCGCCAAAGAGGGCCGCCGGCGACGGCGACTTGACCTGGGTTAGGCTCGGCTTAAAGCCTAAGCTCCCCAAGGCGGCCAGGGCCAAGAGGGGCCCGGGGTTAATCGGGGCCAGGCCGTCGTGGAGGAGCTCGACTTCCCGCGTCTTGGCCGCTTTGGCCAGTTGGGCCAGGTCGGCGAACGGCGCTTTTTTGTTGGCCAATAAAGCGTAGGGGGCCGCCCTGGCTAGGACCAAGGGCGCGAAGTCGTCCAAGACGTAAGGGGTTCGGTCCTCGACGACCCGGGTAACCATGGTCGACATGGGAAAAGCCCCGACCGCGTAGCCTTCCAAATCGCCTAATGACAGAAGATTAGCCGCTAAGACCCCGCCGGCCGAGGGGTTAAAGATCACGTCGACCTGGGCTCGCTCGCGGGACCTTAAAAGGCTAGGCATGGCTTTCAATAGGCCTGGCCAGCCCGTCTCGTCGTCTGGGAGGCCGGCGACGATGGCCAAACGATTGGCCGGCGCCGCCGGCCCTTCCGGCCCTGCGGCCTTTAAAGGCGAGCTAACGAGGGCCAGGGCTAAAAACGGGAGGCTATATTTTAAGAAAAATAAAAAACGCAAGAAATCCTCGAGTCGCGCGGCGTTAATAGGGAGAACGCATAAATATCCGACAAATATATCACAAACGCCCCTAAGGCGAAATAGGCCGGAAAGACGGCCCTTTCGCGAAAAGCCTTGGAAAAAAGAAAACCAAAAAAATAACTTACTGAAATTATTATATATTTACTCTGGCCTGGCCTACTTAGGGGGCCTTTCCCTCAAAAGGGTCCCCTAAAGGGTTGGCCAAAAAGCGGGCCGCCCCAAAAAAGCGTTCAGTTATGGCCGGAACCGCGAAATATAAAGAAGAAGGGGGGGTGTTTCTTAGAGGCGCCTCCCTAGAAGATTTCCTAGGTGAGTTGGCCATATTGGCGTTATGAAAATTTGACAGGGCTTAAACTTTTAGATAATATTTTTTCAAAAAACAAAAGGGGAGAGGGCGATGTTGGGAAAGATTCTTATGGCGGTCGCGGCCTTGGCCCTGGTGGGCTTTTGCGTCGGCTGCGACGTGGGCGACCGCCGGTTGCCGCCTAATTACCGAGTGAAGAAAACCCCGGATCCGCGGGACCGCGAGCCCTCCCCCGGCTCGACCCGCTACCCGATGCCGGAGGTCGGCCCGTACGACGACCGCGACTACGATCGGGATTACGATCCGCGGAGCCGCGACTACGATCGCGATTACGATCGCGATTACGATCCGCGGAGACGGGACTCCGACCGGCGTTCCGACGGCCGCTCGGGCTCGTCTAACCGATCCGCCCGCCGCTCCGACCGTGACTACGACCGCGACGACTCTAGGTCTCGCTCCAGTTCCAGTTCCAGAGGGCCGGAAGTTTTCGTCTATTACGGCGTAACGCAACGGCGGGAGCTGGAGCGCCAAGCGGATTTGAGCGTCAGGACCGTCGGGTCCACTAGCCGCGGCGACCGGATCCGGGTCGCCGCCAGGGACGGAGAGACCATGAGCGTCCACCTGACCGACCGAAACCGGCGGCAGCGGACGATTACGGCTAGAGCGGTCAACCTCATAGTCGAGGACGGCCGGATCGTGGCCCTTGACGATTGATCCCGCCAATGGCCAGCCCTAAAGCGGCCTGGTCGCGGCCAAGTTAGCCTAAAGCCAAAGGCTCGTCTTTGGGGTCCAAGACCCTTTCGTCCGGCGGGCGCGCCTTTTAAGGCCTAAAGGCGAGGCAACTGGCCTTTATCAAACATTAAAAATAAATAATAATTTTTAAAGAGTAGACATTGAAATAATGCTATTCATATGTGATTTTTTATTATTAAATGCAAACTATAATCAAATAAGTTAAAGTTATCAGTATAAATGATCAACTAGAAAAAGCCCTAGCTTAGCGGTCTCGCCTTTTAGCGGCCTAAAGCCCTTATAAGGAGAAAAAATAGATATAATAAGAATATAGATAAAAATAGGGTTAAAAATTTTATTAGCGTTAAATCAGGCGTTATTAATAAGTTTGTAATGTATAGATTAAACAATAAATATAGAAACTAATCAAGGTAACAATAAGAGAACTGACGAAGTATTTTTAATTTCGTCAAGTCTTCAGTTTTCGGGAGTTGAGGCTGAGGGCGGATGGAAGAGAGGCTAGGGAAGAGCGGTGGGAGCTTTGTTTGGCCGTTCGCTTAAGGCGCGTTAGGGGGAGCCTTAATTGGTCCGTCGCGAGGCGGCCCTGGCGGCTGACCGGGCGCCCTTTTGGGGCCGCGGCTGAGGGCCTATCCGCCTAAAATCCGCCTAAAAACCAAAAAGCCCGTCTAAAAATCTAAAATCTCTTTCTCGCTTAAGGCCAGACGGCTTTTAATCTCCCTTAAACTAAGCTTAGCCCGGCTCCGCCGCTTAAGGGGGCCTTTTAAAATAGCCTTCGGCCGCTGGGCGAAGGTTTTAGGGATTGGCTTATGGGTTAGAGGTTGACCTCCACGAACCGGCCATGGTCGATGACGAAGATCTTAAACCCCGCCCCAATGACGTCGCCTTTGGAGTCGAAACGGATCGGGCCCATGACCGTTTCCACGGTGTCCTCGGTCAAGCGGCGTTTAATGGTCGGGAAATCGGCCTCGGGGCCGACTTTTTCCAGGGCCGCGAATAGGGCTTGGGCCGCCCCGGCCGAGTAAAAGAAGAACGAGCCGATTTCCCTGGAGTAGTAGCGTCGGCGGTGGTCGGCCAAGGCCACCCGGGCCGCCGCGCTCTGGCTGTAGTCGATCTGGCCGGTGCAGAAAGTCCCCTCGGCCGCCTTTTGGGCGATGTTGACGTAGCGCTTGTCGTTTAAGCCGTCCGGGCCAATGAGGGTGATTTTGACGTTGTTCTGGAGCAGTTGGGCGGCCAGCTTGGCCGCGTCGTTGTAATAGCCGCACCAGACTAGGGCCTCGGCCTCCGCGTCGACGACCTTGGCGATGACCGGCTCGAAGGAGAGTTGGCCGGAGACGACGCCCTCGTAAACGACCGCTTTAAGCTCGCCGCTTAAGTCCTCGTCGATCATTTTTTTGGTCATGGCGGCCAAAGACTGGCCGTAATCGCCGTTGTCGTGGACGATGGCGATTTTTTTGTAATTATTCTTTTTGATCAGGGCCAATTGCAACTTGACCTGGATGTCGTCGCGAGGGGTGGTCCTAAAGAAATAGGGGCTCTTGCCGTCCTCGGTCAGGCTGAACTCCGTGGCCGACGAGGAGACGACTAGGGCCTTGTCGCCGTAAACCTTTAGGGCGGCGCGCGTGGCCCCGGAGCAGGAGTGGCCCAGGACGAAGCGGACCTTGGAGCTTAATAGCTTTTCGGCGGCCTCGGTCGCTTTGGCGGGGACGCAAGAGTCGTCCTCGGAGACTATCTCCACCTGTTGGCCCCTGATCCCGCCTTTTTTGTTTATGTCCAAGACGGCGTACTCCAGGCCGTAGAAGTTGGAAAGGCCGTAAGTGGCGAGGTTGCCCAACAGGGCCCCGCCAAAGCCAATCTTTAGTTTTTCCTGGGCGACGGCCTGGCCTGGGCCCGTCGCCGCGGCTAAGGCGACCAGAAGCGAGGCGACGAGCAATCCGCGCGCGAAGAGGGGTTTCGACCAGGAGTTGAGCGAGGGGGCGTTCATGGGAGAATCCTTATAAAAGGCCCGAGCGTCAATTGGCCAAAGATCGGCGCGCCCCAATGGCGCGCTTTGGGGCGACGGGCGCCCTTGGCGAGGTTTGGTCAAAAGGCCTGAAAAAGGCGTAACCGTAAAACCGAAGCGTTTTGGCTTTAGGCTTTAAGAGTCGTAAGGCCAAAGTCCACCTAAGCGTCTTTGGCCCGCCCGACTTAGGGCGCGCAATGTTTTTTTAACGGACCCTTACCCCTAAATAATGGCATAAAAAAAAAGCTATGAAAAGAGAGAGGATTTGATTCATGGGCGACCGGGCGACGAGGTCGTCCGGCGGGTTGAGGAAAGAGCCTTTTCAGGGCTAAATTGCTGGTTTAATACATCGCTAAAACTATAATTTTGACCTTTTTAATAATAATTTATTAATTTCATTTTTATTAAATATATTTATGTAAAAAATATTATATAGTACATAGTATTTTAAATTATCAAAAAACTATATGATTTTTCGTCAATAAATCAGGAGATTGTGAGATCAAGGTTGGCGACTCTTGGGCCGGGTTTGGCGGTTCTAAATGGGCGTTTTAAGGCGAGCCTGGCGACCCTTAGGAGGCGCTTAGGGCCGACCGTCGTTTCTTTGGCCGGCCGCAGGGGGCGGCTTCACGGGCCTTAGGGGAGGTTTTTAAGAGGCTAGGGAACTTTGCGGCCGCCAATTTAGGGGCTGGACGCGGCCATTAGGGCGATTTAAGCTTTAGGGATCTCAAGGCCATTTTTTAGCTTTTTAAAGCGACGACATCCTTTTTAGTGAATCTCGCTTAGGCGATCGACGAAGTTTAGCTTAACGTATAGATCGCCCCTTTGGCCGGTCTTGACGTCGAAAGCCCCGGCGCCTTTTAAGCGGATTTGGCCGGCCGCGGCCATTTCCTCAGTGGCCTTAACGGTCACGTGGCTTAGACGTTCCGTCTGGCCTTAGGCCGCCGCAGCGCGGGCAGACGGTGGGCCGGTAAACGGAGCCTTGGTTTAACTGGGTCAGGGTCCGGCCCTCGCCGAAGCACCGGGGGCAGGTTTCCTGAGCCGCCCAAGGCAGGGTCAGGCTAAACTCGCCCGAGGGTTTTACCAGACTCAGCTCGTAATAAACGTCCAAGCCGTCATGGCTTCGGCTTAGAAATCGGTAGCCGCCGCCGCTTAAGGCCTCTTCCCTTTTCCGGCTGGCCCGGGCGGTGGCCAGAAGGGCTTGGTAGGCCGCGTAGGCTTTTTGGAATTTGCCGGGGTCGCCGCCGGCCGGCCCGCTGTCGGGGTGGCTTTCTTTGGCCAGTTTCCGGAAAGCCGCTTTGATCTCTCGCTCGGTCGCCCCAGGGGCTAAACTAAGTTCTTGGTACGAGCTAAGCTGGTTCATCGTCTTTCCTCCTGTCCAAAGTAAACTTGACCTCCTTTAAAGCAACGGCCGTGCCAAGCAAAAAATATCTATTAATTTCGAAGAGTTAACTTAAAGACGGCGGGCCAGTGGCCCGAAATTGAGCGCCTAGGTTCACAATTTAGCCCCCCAACTTCGAGCCGCGCTTTAAAAGGGTTGGATTTTCCCTTTAAATCGCCCTCGGAAAAGAAGGTTTAGGGAGAATTTAGGCTAAGTTTTTTTTCGTTGATTTGATTTATTGATAGATTTCAGTTAGTTATGAAAATCGCCACTGTAAAGGCGGCTGCGCGGCGCAAGTTACCCTGGGGTAACGCCAGGGCGTAAAACGCCGTCTATTGTGAACGTGGGTTCACGGATTTTAGGCCGCTAGATTTTGGCCGGAAAGCGGCGCCCTTAGTTGTAAACAAGGCTTCACAATAACTTAAGGGGGGCTAAATTTGGGCTAGGGGCAATTGGCCGAAACGGCCCTCGCGCCTTTTGGAAACATATGGACCTTGGGCGGCGAAGGAGGCTAAGGCTCGTTTTTTGGCCAATCGGCCGAGGGGCGGGGCCTAAGGCCTAAAGCCAGAGGGCGGGGGCTAGGCCTAAGGCGAGAGGGCGAAGGGCTGGCGGTCAGCGGCGACGATTTTTCGTCGATTCGGCTAATCTTAATTTATGGTGGTTTGCAAAAAGTTTAGAAAATGAAAACTAGAAAAATAATCTCTTGAATTTATTAAAATATGTTCCCAACGATTTCTGAAAACCAGTTTTTTGCTAGACCGTAATTTATGAATAATGAAATAATTATATAAAACCAATTATTAAAAATTTAGTTAATTAAAAAATAATATAAATGTTAAATTTATAAAAAAACATAAAATTAATAAAACCGTCGGCGCTCAGCCTAAGGCGCGACCGGCCCTTAGGCTGGGCGACCTTAGGCTAGCCGCCAGGTCTAGCCCTCTAAGCCGTCTGGCTAGGGCGATTGACTAATTTTTGCCATAATGGTATTTTACCGGGCGAACGGTTTCTGATATGAGTAGAAGCTTTTTGGGGTTTATTTATGTTATTTACGCTGGTTTCTTTTATAATACTCCTTCTTATTTTGATATTCGTTCATGAGTTTGGACATTTTATAGCCGCTAAACTCTTGGGCGTTAGGGTGGAGAAATTTTCTTTAGGTTTCCCGCCCAAGGCCTGGTCGAAAAAAATCGGCGAAACCGAGTATCAATTGGCTTGGTTGCCTTTGGGCGGTTACGTGAGTCTGTACGGGGAGACGCCCGGGACCGAGGTTCCCCCGGAACTCCAAGAGCGCTCTTTTTCGCATAAGCCGGTTTGGGTCAGAACCGTCGTGGTGGCGGCCGGCCCGCTCTTTAACGTGTTTTTCGCCATCGTGGCCCTGTGGTTGGTCAACTTCGTGGGCGGGGCCCAGCACGTCGCCCCCATCGTGGGCCCGATCGACCCCGATGGCCCGGCTTTCCGGGCCGGCCTTATGGCCGAGGACCGCGTGCTGGCCATCGACCGGACGCCCATCGAATATTACGACGACGTCCTTGCCCAGGCCGACTTAAGCCAAGGCCGCCCCTTAACCCTGACCGTGGTCAGGAAAGGGCAGACCTTGGAGGCGACCGTCGTCCCGGAGCCCAAGGAATGGACCGACCCTTTAGGCGACGTCAACCATACCTGGTCCTTGGGCTTCAAGGCCTTAACCCGGCCCATAATCGACGAGACGGTGCCCGACAAGCCGGCCGCCTTGGCGGGCCTCAAACCCGGGGACCTGATCCTGTCCATCGACGAGACCCCCATCCTGGACTGGTCCGACTTGTTGGCGGTCTTAAAAAAATCGGACGTCGTCGAGACCCAGGGCGATAAGACCGTCCACCAGAAGCCCAAGCCCATGCGGATCCAGGTCGACCGGGGAGGGGTCGTCCTAACCCTGACCGTCACCCCGGTCTTGGAGCCCATCTACGAGCCGAACGGCCAGACCGGCTTCGCCCCATTTTTAGGCCTAAAGCCCCGACTGGAGATCATCAGGCGGCCTTTGGGCTTTTTTGGCTCCTTTAAGGAGGGGCTCGGCGAAACGTGGCTAGTCTCCAAACTGACCGTCCAGACCTTTATCCGGCTTTTCCAGACCAAGATCTCGCTCAAGGTTTTGGGCGGGCCGATCATGATCGCTGAGGTGGCCGGGAAAAAGGCCCGGGAAGGATTGATAGACTTTATTTGGGTCATGGCCTTAATCAGCGTCAACCTGGCCATCATTAACCTGGTGCCATTGCCCATCCTGGACGGCGGGCAGATAGTCTTCTTCCTCCTTGAGGGCCTGTTCCGGCGGCCTTTGAGCTTAAAGGTCCGGGAAGTCTGCCAGTGGGTTGGGGTCACGGCCTTGGCCGCCCTCATGGTCTTGGTTTTTTACAACGACATTTATCGCTGGGTGACTCGCCTAACCGGGCCGGACGTGTCCCAGATCGAAACCACCACTAAATAGCCCATGCTGGTCCTGGCCTGGGACACGGCCACGCCCTGGCTGAGCCTAGCTTTGGCCGACTTGGGGCCAGGGGCTGGGAGGCTGGCTCCCTTCGAGGCTCAGGGAGACGGCTCGAAGAGTCACGGCCGGCTTTTGGCTTCCATGGTTAACGAGACCCTGGCTCAAAATGGCCTCGCCCCGGCGGCGGTCGACCTCTTGGCCGTGGGTTTGGGGCCGGGCTCTTTTACCGGGTTGCGGGTGGGGCTAGCTTTCGCCAAGGGCCTGGCTCTGGCCCTCGACCGGCCGGCCTTAGGGCTATCCTCCCTGGCCGTCCTGGCCGGGGGAGCCGGCCCCGGCCTCGTGGCCCCAGTCATCGACGCGAAGCATAAGGAGATTTTCACGGCCCTTTATCGAGTCGGGCCGGGCCAGCTTGAGCCCCTCACCGAACCCGTGGCCTTAGGCCCGGACCGGCTATGGCCATTCCTAGAGGGTTTCCGGGCCTCGGGCGAGGCCGTGGAAGTCGTCGGCCCTGGCCTTAGGTTGTTAAAAGGCCCGCCCACCTGGGTCGCCTTAGGCCGGGACGATCCCCCCTTAGCCTTACGTCTCGCGGAAATGGCCTTCGCGGCTTATGGCCGGGGCGAGCTGGCCCAACGCCCGCTCGTTCCCCTGTACGGCCGATCCCCGGAAATCTTTAAAACCTGGCGGCCGCCGGCCCGCCTAGGCGAGGCGGGATAACCTCTTTCCCCAGCCCATTAGGCCGTCCTGGCCCTTGGCCTTGGCTGGCCGAAAGGCCTTTGGCTTTTCTAAAGCCCCGCCGACCTTTGGTCCCCCTTTAATTTCGCGATTTTCCGCGGCTTTTTTTTCTCTATCTTCGTTCCTTAAATTCTCGCCTCCATAAATAAAGTCCCGCCGGGGCGGCCTCGCGAGGCCGTTGGCCCGAAGGTCATGCGGTTAGGCGGCCAGCCCGGGCCCGCCGGAATCGGCTTGATCTAGTCGGATCCAGCGGGGGCCGCTCTCCCCTCCGCTCAAGGCGCGCCTAAGGAGCCCTCGGCGAGGCGGCTTTTCCTTAGTGGCCCTTAACTGAGTAAAAAGTGGGTAGCTAGCTTTTTCGGTTGGGTAAAAAATATCCTTTTTCGCCCTCGCGAGGCCTCGCTTTCCGGTCCTGGGCAATATGGCGAATCTAGGGAAATTTCTTGAGAATTCTAGGCTTGGCAAAAAACGGGGCCAAAAATTTGGACTTGGCCTTGTTTTTGCTTAAGACCTAATCAAGCAAAATTGAATAGAAATTAAAAAACAAAATTGAATTTTTCGTTTCCATAAAGTTCGATAAACCAGTTGAACTTCAAAAGCCCCTTAATTGGCCGCCTTGGCCCTGGACAAAAAATTCGGATGGCTTTAAAAATCGTGGCTGGAACTTATGACGACAAAAAGCTTTCGGTTTTTCTTGACAAAATAAAAAAAATTTGATATTTCAGTTTGTAAAGTGTTTTTGTGAAATAACTTAATTATTTATGTTTGTTTTTTTGTTCGTAAATATATCAGTCTTGATTGCTATTATTGATAACATAAAAATTTAAATATTAATATCATTAAATATAAAGCTGATTATTTTAAATAATAATATTATAAAATGCTAAATAAATTGATTAAATGTTAATCAAATTTTGTTGCTATTTTTTTGTAAAGCCAAGTTATGAGTTGTTAATCAAATAAAGTACAGTTTTTGATTATTAATTATAAATTTTATTATGGATTTGTATTGAAATACGAATTAATTGCCGCCAGTTTTGGAGGCTAGTCTAGGGGCGACCAGTTCCCCGAGACATTTGAGGTGCTTTATGTTTAATGGCAAATCAACGACTTTTTGGTCGCTCGTATTGACCCTGGCGGCTTTACTTTTCGTCGACCAGGCTTTCGCCGCTAAGAGGGATTATCGAGCCTTGGCCTCTTCCTCGTCGGTCGTGGCCCAAGTCGCTCAGCGACCGCAGAAGCAAGAGGCTAAGCCTGAGGAGCGGAAAAAGAACGAAAAAAAGAGCGAATCGGCTTCCAAGCCGCAGCCGCAGCGCCCGCAAAGGCCCGCGCAGGCCGCGAAGCCGCAAGTTCAGCAGCAGCAGCAGCAGCAGCGTCAGCGGCCCAACCAGGCCGCCACGAGGCCCAACGTTCAGCAGCAGCAGCAGCAGCAGCAGCGTCAGCGGCCCAACCAGGCCGCCACGAGGCCCAACGTTCAGCAGCAGCAGCAGCAGCAGCGTCAGCGGCCCAACCAGGCCGCCACGAGGCCCAACGTTCAGCAGCAACAG